>JBNMPD010000106.1:0-10436 GCA_051276225.1 Flavobacteriales bacterium | reverse complement strand
AATTATTGAGCGTCTTGCGGATGTTATGGAAACAAGTTATGGCAGCAAAAATCATACAAAACGAATGGTTAAAATTTGTGATATTTTGGGCCGTGCAGCAAAACTGTCTGAAGAAGATTTAAAAACGCTATGCTTAGCTGTTCCTTTATACGACATTGGAAAAATTAGAATTTCAGACAATATAATGTTAAAGCCTAGTAGCCTCAACAAAGATGAAATGCTAGAAATACGTAACCACACAGAGATAGGTTACAACTTATTTAAAGATTCCAATCGTCCCCTAATTAAAACGGCTGCACGCATCGCTAGGGACCATCACGAACACTGGAACGGAAAAGGTTATCCAAGAGGAAAATCTGGCGAAAGTATTCATATTTTTTGCCGGATCACCAGCCTTGCCGATGCCTTTGATGCCATGCGAACTGAGCGTAGTTACAAAAAAGAATGGCCATTAGAAAAAGTGATGGACGTGATAATGGCAGAAAAAGGCCAACAATTTGATCCTCATTTGGTTGAACTTTTTCAACAGAATATCGATGAGATAGAAAATATTATGCAATGCTTTTCTAGTAAGAGCTAATTCGCATGCCTGTTAAAAACTAAAATTTATTGAGTACTTATAAATTCATTAAATATATTCATATACCAATAACTGGTTTTGTTGCGATACAGTAACTTTCCCCGTACATACTTATTTTGTTGCTCATAAAAAATAGTGACTCACATTAAGCTTCGATTCCAACTCCTGATTTAAGAGTTAGTGAGCGTCTTGTTTTATCCTGTGATTATCAGTTTTAGCTTTTTTACACCTGCATAAGGTTATATATCTTATTATTTAACAGTGAGTTAAGATTTTTTATTAGTTTAACTGCTATTAACAGTAAAGGTTACTCCGCTTAAACCGATAAAAAAGTAAGAGTATTTCCAACGGGATAAAACAATTGAAAGAGTTAAAACAGGCTATTGAAAAACAAAACTATTTGATGGCAAGTTTGTGTTTAGCTAGCGTGTTTGAGCCTGACAGCTGCCACCCTGATGACTATCAACGTAAAGTTGAGTTGTGGGTCAGACAAGCAAAAATATTCATTGGTTCAACTGATATTACAGTAGAAAATTTTAAACGGTTTATTCAATTTTTTTATGTGGAATTAGCCTTTAGTGGTGATCAAAAGAACTACTTTTCGAGCCAATATAGTTTGCTCCATCATGTGCTCGATTACCGCACAGGTATCCCTGTTAGCCTTGCTATTGTGTTCCAATGCATAGCTAAAGTACTCGGTTTTGATGTGTGTGGTGTGAATTTCCCTGGACATTTTTTAATTAAGTGTCGTTTGAGTCAGCATCTTGATATTTATTTAGATCCCCTTAATGGAAAGCAACTCAGTCGGCAAGATTTAGAGGAGCTGTATTTTTCAATTTTAGATAAAATAGACACTGAAAATATGCCAGAAGAAGCTTTACTAGAAGCTAGCTGTGACGAGACTATTGTGAGATTACTACATAATTTGAAAGCTTCATACATCAACCATAAACGTTATTCAGAAGCATTGACTGCAGTTGAATTATTGGTTAATTTGTGTCCTAACGACCCCTATGAAAGAAGAGACCGAGGGTTTTTATTACATCAGTTAGATTGCACGCAAGTAGCCATTGCAGACTACCAATATTTTATTCGCGAGTGCCCCAAAGATCCTGTTACACAACTTTTGCAAGCACAATTACAGCAGTTGAGTGAGCTGGTCCCAGCCGTTTTTCACTAAATACTGGTCAATGACCATAGAGAATAATTAACGTTATTTGAGCACGTTATAGATAGCTTGGGTTAATTGACTAAGTTGTTTTGGTTTAATAATGTAGGGCGGCATAATATACACAAGTTTACCGAAAGGTCTTATCCAAACGCCTTGTTTCACAAATGCTTTTTGTAACTCAGCCACGTTCACTGCAGATTTACATTCTACAACACCAATAGCTCCGATTACTCTGACGTCGGCGACTGCCTCTAGATCAAGACAAGATGCTAACTCAGCTCGTAGTTGTCTTTCAATCTGAGGTACTTGAGTTTGCCAAGTATTTTGTTGTATGATCTTTAAGCTGGCATTTGCCACCGAGCAAGCTAAGGCATTGCCCATAAATGTTGGGCCATGCATAAATACACCTGGCTCACCTTGACATACACCTTGAGCGACATCTTCAGAACAAAGTGTGGCAGCCAATGTCATATAGCCACCCGTTAACGCTTTTCCTAGGCATAATATATCTGGGCTAATATCAGCATGTTCACAGGCAAATAATTTGCCAGTACGGCCAAAGCCTGTGGCAATTTCGTCACAAATTAACAATATGTTGTAATCATCACAAAGTTGTCGACAGCGTTTTAAGTATTCGGGGTGATAAATTCGCATTCCACCGGCATTTTGCACTATGGGTTCGATGATCAATGCTGCCAGTTCATTATGATGTGCTTGAATAAGCTGCTCTAATGGTTTGATGTCATCTTCATTCCATTGTTTATCAAAGCGAGTTTGTGGCGCGGGTGAAAAAATTTGTTGAGTTAAGACATCAGAAAATAAACTGTGCATACCATTAATTGGGTCGCAGACCGACATAGCAGCAAACGTATCGCCATGATAACCATTGCGAGGTGTAATAAATCGGTGTTTTCTGCAGTTACCTTGGCATGCCCAATATTGCAATGCCATTTTCATCGCCACTTCAACTGATACCGAACCTGAGTCAGCTAAAAATACTCTGCTTAATCCTTGAGGGGTGATATCTACTAAAGTACGGCATAAATCAATAGCAGGCTTATGCGTCAACCCACCAAACATCACATGAGAAAAATCATCGACTTGACTTTTCACCGCGTGATTTAGTTCAGGATGGTTATAACCATGAATGGCTGTCCACCAAGATGACACACCATCCACCAGCTTTTCACCTGTTGCTAAATGGATATACACACCTTGGGCCCCTGTGACTTCATAACAGGGAAGGGGATCAATTGCAGAGGTATAAGGGTGCCAAATGTGTTGTTGATCAAAGAGTAATTCTTTATTGTTCAAAATATGGTCGCTTGTAAAGTTATTGTTTTAAATTAAGTTGACAATGTTGTCGCGAGCCATAGACTATGCGTCTTGAATCATTTAGTAAAGTCTGAAAACCCAAGGTTGCACGTATGTCTTTAAACGAACCGTCTTTAAACAAATTACCATTAAACACTTCCTCATTACTCAATCAAGCTAGTATTCGACATGACTGGATAGTTGAAGAGGTGAATGCACTTTTTGAAATGCCGTTTAACGACTTGATGTTTCAAGCGCAAACAATACACAGGCAAAACTTTGATCCTAATCAAGTGCAAGTGAGCACCTTGTTATCGATTAAAACCGGCGCTTGTCCAGAAGATTGCAAGTATTGCCCACAAAGCGCACGTTATGATACTGGCTTAGAAAAAGAACGTTTAATGGAAGTAGATAAAGTCATTTTGCGCGCACAAGAAGCAAAACAAGCTGGCTCTACACGTTTTTGTATGGGCGCTGCATGGCGAAATCCACGTGACAGAGACATGCCTTATGTGACCGAAATGGTCAAGGAAGTTAAAAAGCTTGGGTTAGAAACGTGCATGACTTTGGGTATGTTAACGGGTGATCAAGCTTTGTCTCTTAAACAAGCGGGGCTCGATTATTACAACCACAATTTAGATACCTCTCCAGAGTTTTACGGCGATATTATTACGACTCGTACCTACCAAGACAGATTAGATACCTTAGCAAACGTTAGAAGCTCAGGTATGAACGTTTGTTCGGGTGGTATAGTGGGTATGGGCGAAACTACCGCCGACCGCTCTAGTTTATTAGTGCAACTAGCTAACCTTGAACACCACCCAGAAAGTGTGCCAATCAATATGTTGGTTAAAGTAAAAGGCACACCAATGGAAAATGTCGAAGACTTAGATTATTTTGAATTTATTCGTACTATCGCTATTGCTAGAATTATAATGCCAAAGGCTTACGTGCGTTTATCTGCTGGCCGTGAGGCGATGAATGAACAAATGCAAGCCATGTGTTTTTTGGCGGGCGCTAATTCAATTTTTTACGGTTGTAAGTTATTAACCACCTCAAATCCTGAAACTCATGAAGATGTGACGTTATTTAAAAAGTTGGGTATCAACTCTGCACAAACCCGAGACTACTCAGATGAAGCTTATGAAGCCACACTTTTAGAAGACATTGAAGACAAAGTCAGTGAACATTTATTTTACAACGCGTCGACTAAACAATCTGCAACTGCCGATATCTGATGGCATTTGATTTTATTACTGCGGCCTTAGATAAGCGCCGCACAGAAGGACTTTTTCGCTCGCACAATACGGTTAACTCAGCTGCGGGGCCATTGATTGAAGTTGACGGGCAGCACTACATCAATTTTTCAAGCAATGACTATTTAGCTATGCGTCGTTCAAGTGTGGTGGCGCAAGCTTGGATTGATGGCATAAGTGAATACGGTGGTGGCAGTGGTGCATCACCATTAGTGACTGGTTATACTAATGCTCATCAAGCTTTGGAAGAATATCTAGCATCCGAACTTAAACGCGACAAAGTGTTGTTATTTAATTCTGGTTTTGCAGCTAACGAGGCCGTTTGCCAAGCTCTTTTTAGCCAGACCGCTTCTAGCCAAAGTCGTATAAATAGTCAAGATCATGCAAAGAACCAAGATGTGATTATTGCTGATAAATTAATGCATGCTTCTTTTATTGAAGGCGCACAAGCGTCAAACGCCAAGTTAATACGATTTAAGCACAACAACACCGAACATCTTCAAACGTTGTTGAATTCTACTGATGCGCAAAAAGATACCAATACCTTAGTCGCCACTGAAGGTGTTTTTAGTATGGACGGGGACCAAGCCCCATTACATAAAATTGTTACTATGAGCAAACAAGCAGGCGCTTGGTTAATGGTTGACGATGCGCACGGTTTTGGTGCGCTAGGGAAACACGGCAGAGGTGTGATAGAAACACACAGTTTAACACAACAACAAGTCCCCATTCTGATGGCTACTTTTGGTAAGGCGATAGGAACAGCCGGGGCATTGGTTGCTGGAAGCCAAGATTTTATTGATTATCTAATTAACTTTGCAAAACATTATATTTACAGTACCGCTATGCCTGCAGCGCAAGCTTATGCGACCTTAATCAGTTTACAAGCCAAACAATGTTCCGAGCGCCGTTCTATTCTTGCCCAGCGAATTGAACAGTTTAAATTGTTAGCTAATAAAGCTGGACTAACATTAATGCCTTCTGACACCGCAATCCAACCTTTGATGATAGGCGATGCTGAAAAAGCCCTAGCTGCCAGTGAACAATTAAAATCATTAGGTTTATGGGTCACCGCTATTCGCTACCCCACTGTACCTAAACATACCGACAGACTGCGGATTACGTTAACCGCAGGGCATGAAATCCGTGATATAGAAGCGTTAGTTGATGGTTTACAAATTGTATTGCTTAACGAAAAACGCTAGTTAAGTGATGTCTAATACAAACAGCCACAACAAAATACGTATTGCTCAGCAATTTAGTCGTGCTGCAAATACCTATAATTCTGCCGCTGATGTGCAACTCGATATAGCTTTTGACGCTATGAGTTATGTATCATCTCAGTATAAAGTTGGATTAGATATAGGCTGTGGAACGGGCCGTATTACTCGGCAACTTGCCACTAGGTGTGGCAAGTTACTCGCAATGGACTTGGCTTTTGGCATGTTGACCTACGCTAAACAAAATAGTTTCGCTGGCGACCTACCCATTTACTGGTTGCAAGGTGATGCAGATTATTTACCTATGGCAGATAACTCGGTTGATATGGTATTCTCATCTATGGTTTTGCAATGGTCTGACAATCAGCATGCGGTTATGTCAGAAATAACCCGGGTAATGGCTTGTGGTGCAAACGCTGTATTAGCAATTATGTGTGATGGTTCATTTAATCAACTCAACAATAGTTGGCAAACCATTGATATTCAGCGTCATGTGAATAATTTTGCCAATGCCCAAACGTGGCTTGATGCGGCAAAATCACAAGGTCTGCAAGTAACTATGCAAGAAAAGCAATACGTGACTTGGCACCAAAATATCAGACAATTATTATCTTCAATTAAATCAATTGGTGCCAATGTGTTACTCACAAGTCAAGATTCAGTAGGACAATCAACGTGTGACAGTAAAAATGTTTTAAACCGCCACACTTTGCAACACCTTGAAACCTTTTATCAACAGAAATATGCCGAAAATATGCAACTTCCGCTTACTTATCAGGTCTGTTTCTTACACTGCATTAAATAGGATTATAATGGGAAATTTATCAGTTAAATGCCGTGCATTTTTTGTAACGGGCACAGATACCGATGTGGGTAAAACATTTGTTACTGAAGCGCTACTCATTTTACTCAATAAGAAAGGTTTGCTAACTGCTGGTTATAAACCCATTGCTGCAGGATGCGAACTGACACCTCGGGGATTGCGTAATAAAGATGCTTTGGCTTTGCAAAAGCTTTCAAGTATTGATTTAAATTATGATGAAGTTAATCCAATTCCATTTGAAGCCGCTATTGCACCACATTTAGCCGCCCAAGATCTTAATGAAGATAAGACTGCGCAGCCCATCTCTATAGACACAGTGCGCGAAGGGTTTATATGTTTATTACAAAAAAAGCCTGATGTATTGATTGTAGAAGGTGCTGGAGGATGGCGTTTACCTTTAGGTATAGACTTTGAAGGGCAACCAAGATATTTGTCAGAATTTGCAGTAGAAAGAAATCTATCTGTTATTTTAGTTGTGGGCATGCGTTTAGGTTGTTTAAATCACGCAGTGTTAACCGCTGAATGTATCCGTAACGATGGCTTAAAAATAGCAGGTTGGGTGGCTAATCTGGTTGATCCCGATATGCCATCTTTAGACAGTAATATTGACAGTTTAAAAATACTCTTAAACGCACCATTTATTGGCACGATACCTAGAGTCAATTCGTCAGTTGATGCGGGTGATTATCTAGATTTAAACGTTTTAGACTTATAGTAAGTGCATTTTCGAGTTAAAATAATTCATAGCCAAGGTTAACATTAACCTTGGCTATGACCTTAGCTTTACCTTAGAGCTAATCTTAACTCGACATTTTATACATTTAATTTGAGTTAATTAAAAACAGAGTTATGTTGAAGTTGTTGTCTTATAAACATCATAATTAATTTTTTCTAAATGCGTTAATCTGAGCGCACTCCCGGTACTTAATAATATTAGACTCTGCCAATAAAGACTATTAAATAAAGGCTCCCAGTCGTCCAAAGCATAGTGATCTACACTCCTATTTAGGATAAAAAACACACTCACCAATATGCTAATAGAGGTGTATGAATGAAAAGCTGCAGTTGTCATTATGTGTCTGTCTTTTGGCGATTGATGTGGGTCTAACTTTTTTCCATGAAGCAACACATAACCTAGTCCAACAAAGAGTCCGTTACACAAAAACATAGATACAAGCAACACAACTATCGATGCCGAAAGTTCGAAATCATTAAAGCTAAAAATAATAGTGATGCAAACAAAAAACATTAGCATCGCAGCAAAAAATCGAATGGGTGATACATAATTAAACATGCTTCTTGGGTTAAGTTCTGCTTGACGTTTGGTGTCGGAATTTCTATTCCGCATTAGCTTGAATTGCTTCAAAGCTGATACTTCCATTACAAAAAATGGAATTGCTTGCAGCATACCGTACACCATAGGTACAAAATTTATTTTGCTTAATTGCATGTTGCCATTAAGCGTGATGATAACTAACGCGATCAGCAATAACACACCTATGACTGTTGTTACCACGTTAAGTAATTTGAATGTCACTTTACCTTCTATTGCTTTTTCATAACCCTTTGGGTAAAGCTTCTCATGGGTCTCAAATGGACAATGTTTAAATACATAGTTCATTCTTTTCATGATTTGTTTAGGGTAATAAACAGAAATTAGTAATATCTGACTAAAAAAAGCCAAGTAAAATATGAGTTCAATCCACATAATTGTTTCCTCTGATACATAAAAGTATTTGGTTAAATGGGTGATGTAAAAAAATCATTTTATTTTTCATTTAATACACGACTAAAAGTAATACGCATTTCAGAGTCAGTGACGCCTGCTTCTCTCATTTGAGAAATAAACTCTTCAAATTGGCTTGTCATCCAAGTTTTAAGATCAACTTGGCAGTTATTTATTGCCTTAGGGTGTACAAATGTGCCCCGGTAACCTCTGGTTTGAATGACGGCGTCTCTTTCTAATAACTTGTATGCCTTAGAAACCGTTTTACTGTTGACATCCAAATCATTCGCTAACTGGCGAATAGAAGGTAATGGATCGCCGGGCTTAATTTTTTCACCAGCTATTGCTTGTTTGATTTGTTCTACTAGCTGAGCAAAAATTGGCACAGGATCATCAATATCGATGGTTATTTGCATTGGTTTTTATATGCTCCACTTGTTCCATGTGTTGTAATGGTACAAGTGATTTTTAGGTTTTGCAAATTTAAATCAATACTTATTTTTGTATTGATTGAAATCAGGTTCCATAATAGTTTTTAAAGTGTAAATAGATGTGTTTGATTTATCATCATATCGCATCATGTCCGCGTCGTTTTTGAAGCGAATTTGTTTACCTAATTTTTTCTAGAATCAAAAAATAAAATATGAAATATGAAATATTTTATACGCTAGATGTATTTAGATTATCTGCCCGACAGGTGAGATGAAGTTATTCTTAGTTGTTTCAAGCATTTCTGTCGTTCCCTTAAAATGCTTTACGGGGTGGAGTACAGGAATGTATTTCATAAAATACTGCTCCAGATTAAATCAAAATATCAGCTTCGGTTAAAAAAAATTAACGTGTTTATCTTGTTAATAAATATGTGACTTGTTGGTAAGTTTAAAATAAGTGTTGCCGGAATATTTAACTCGCTGATCGGATAATATCAGCGAGGGGGCTAATTTTTGTATAACAATTTGAACCTTACACTCATGTTTTAACATCTTTACGTTGAGGTAATATTATTAGACAATGATTTTTTTATTAGGAGTATTAGCTTATGGAATTTAGTCGATTGAAGAAGTTTAGTTCGTTTTTAATATTAACCGCAATGATCACAGGGTTCAGCGGGTGTGCTACCGAAACCTATCAAAAAGTTGCAATTACCCCGGTTGAAACCAACAAATCAGTATATACCGGTGTTAAATCTACACTTGTGTTAGGTAATTTTAACAATCGTTCAAACTACATGCAGGGTTTATTTTCATCCAATGTCGATAGACTGGGCAATCAAGGTAAAACCATATTAAAGACACATCTGCAACAAACTAACCGTTTTAAGGTGGTCGACAGAGAAAATTTGGGCAACTTGCAACAAGAAGCAGCACTTTTAGGCATCAAACAAGAAATTAAAGGAGCGCGTTACGTAATCAGTGGCGGCGTGACTGAGTTTGGTCGTAAAGTGATCGGCGACAAGCAGTTATTTGGTATTTTAGGTTCGGGGAAAAGTCAAATCGCCTATGCGAAGGTTTCTTTAACTATCATTGACGTTGTGACTTCTGAAATTATTTACACAACTCAAGGTGCAGGTGAATTTCAACTCAATGAACGACAAGTCGTCGGTTTTGGCTCAAAAGCTGGATACGATGCCACTCTTAATGGCAAGGTTTTAGATTTTGCGATTAAAGAAAGTGTTAATAATATGACACGTGATTTAGAAAACAATACTTTGCAACTTAATTTGTAATCAGAGATGAAAATGGAAAATAAAATAGTAATTATATGTGCAACAGTTCTTATGCTCGCGGGCTGTGCATCGACCGAAACCCAGTATTATTGGGGTGGGTATGAAGAATTGGTTTATAAAACTCACCATACCCCAGGTGAAGTCCCACCAAGTGTACAAATTGAGAAATTACGAGCAGATATTGATATGGCTGAAGCATCAGGTAAACCGGTCCCTCCCGGCATTTATGCTCATCTAGGTCTTATGTATGCGGCAGATGGTAATAAAGAACTTGCATTACAGTCTCTGATCAAAGAAAAAGAATTATTTCCAGAATCAACGGTATTTATTGATGGCATAATTCAACGTTCAATTACAACTAGTTAAGGAAGAAAAAGTGAATATTCATAATTTTAAAGTTGTGATTGTGTCAATTGCCTCAATTGTCTTTTTATCGGGCTGTGTCACAGTTGAACCTTATAACTACGGTCCTTTAAAACAAGCCGCACCTCGCTCTATTTTGGTGTTGCCACCAATGAACAGCTCTGTCGAAGTCAGTGCACCCTATACTTACTTATCGACTGTAACTAGGCCTCTTGCCGAAAAAGGTTATTATGTGTTTCCCGTTTCAGTTGTGGATA
>JBNMPD010000105.1:0-10488 GCA_051276225.1 Flavobacteriales bacterium | reverse complement strand
AGCAGTGCCTATTGCTGAAGCAATGATGGCTTTAGTGGTGATGGATCATTTACTTAGACATCGCGGACAAAACGCCGATGTTATAAGCCCTACACCTATTATTGCTGGGCATGTTAAGCCTCGCTAGATCGTCAGGACCAGTATTTATAAGCCTAGCAGCCTATTCATACTGGACCTATATAAGTGAGATTATTTATGTGGACTCTACTCTTATTTTACTTTCAAATTTAAGTTTTCTCATTGCCTAAATCTGCATTTTCCTCTTCCAATCTAATTTTACTCGCTATTACTTATCTGTTTTATTTTGGGCAGTTTGGTGTGCTTATGCCATACCTAGGTATTTTTTTAGATGGCAGGGGATTTTCATCAGGTGAGATAGGCGAGCTTTTTGCACTGATTACTGTTGCCAGAATTGCAGGACCAAATTTGTGGGCGTTTCTTGCTGATAAGACAGGTAGTGCACTCGGGGTTCTTCAGTTAGGCGCATTGTTAACCTTTGGTACTTTTTGTTTGGTATTTTTTGTAAACGGCTTTTGGGCGCTGACCCTAAGCCTTGCTCTTATGATGATGTTTTGGACTGCTATATTGCCGCAGATTGAGGGACTGACCTTAAATTGTGTGTCTGGTTACGCCAACCGCTATGGGCGAATAAGGTTATGGGGTAGCATCGGCTATATTTTGCTGACTATTTTTACTGGCAAAATGATCGATGTATTTTCTAGCGAAGCACCTATTTATGTGGGTGGGGTAGTATTGCTTAGTTTGTTTATAGTGACTTTATTCCTAAAAGAGCCAGCAAGAACAAAAAGTACCGACCCTCATCAAGTATCTATTTGGAATAAAATTAACACACCCGTTTTTTACTTCTTTTTACTTTCGGCCGCTTTGTTGCAACTCAGCTTTGGCGCTTATTATGGTTTTTTTGCATTATACGTACTTGATTTAGGTTACAGCAGTCAAGCAACTGGATGGCTTGTTGCATTAGGTGTGTTGGCAGAAGTCATCATTTTTTTGCAAGCAGGTAAATTGATCACATTATTCGGCGTAAAGTGGATTTTAGTGAGCAGTATTTTATTAACCGCTCTGCGCTGGTATTTATTGGCTATAGCGGCGAACAACCCTGTGATTTTAGTACTAAGCCAAGTTTTACATGCATTTAGTTTTGGTATGACCCATGCGGCGTCTATGCATTTTATTCATCATTATTTTGGTAACAAGTTTCAGAGTCAGGGTCAGGCAATTTATATCAGTGTTGGTTTTGGCATAGGAGGTGCGATGGGTGGTTATGGAGCCGGCTACTTTTGGCAACAAGGCCAAGGCGCTGAATTAACCTTTACCCTAGCTGCTGTAGCTGCTGTTCTTTCTGCCCTAAGTTTGGTGTTTGTTTCATCTAAACGAATGTAACGCCATTTGCGGGTCATCAACATTCATTATTTCGAGCTATATGTTTTATAAGTCTTAGGTTTATCACTTGTTCATTTTACTGTGTGGTTAAATACTCGCCAGAAGTGACTAAGCACAATACAGGCAGCTTGATTAATATATAAACGGTTATTCAAGTCACATTTACCTCAGTAGATATGACTTATCTATAACAAGATTATAACTAACTCGTTGAATCAAATAGCCTTGTTGTGTCAGTTATTATTAATAATAACTGTTGACCTGTAGTATCTTAGATATATAATACTTTTGCTTGATAGTAAGTTTGATATTTATGTACATTGTTTCGACGTTCCAAAGCAGTACCCGGTCTCGTAGCTCATAAGTAATTGCAACACACTTCAGCACAACTAGCGTCTCTTAGGAGACACAATTACTCTTGAAAAATATAGGAAAGACTATGTCTGCAACTACTGGTACAGTAAAATGGTTCAACGAAGCAAAAGGTTTCGGTTTCATTCAACAAGAAAACGGCCCTGATGTTTTCGCTCATTTCCGTGCTATCACAGGTACTGGCTTTAAAACTTTGGCCGAAGGTCAAAAAGTTGAGTTCACTGTAACTCAAGGTCAAAAAGGCCCACAAGCTGAGAACATCGTAGTACTTTAATTATCAAATAATTAGAATTCTACAAAAAAGCAAACTTTCGAGTTTGCTTTTTTTATGCCTGAAACTTGCGTTTAGTTACAAGCATGGAAAAAGGTGTTTACACCACAAACAACATAGCATGCACATAAGACAAGAAAGCTGAAGGGCGCTTCTTAGTCTGGGCCGAGTACTTTAGTTATGTGGCAGCTTAGATTTTACCCTTATAACGACAAAGACCTAACTGTTTTTCCCTGTGCAGCTAGTCCTCTGTTTCATCTGAGGTTCAAAATATGTTGTTTTGGCTTCTTTATTCAAATATCTTTTATAATTCATAGCTTTTACCTTTTTTATTCCGTTAACTCTCCACGTAAGTTAGCGATCAACTGGCGTTTGATATGGTTTGATGGCATGTTTTTGCTGAGTAAATAATGTAACTTGGCTAGCGCCGCTTCAGGGGTCATATCTTGGCCTGACACTACGCCTACTTCTCGTAATACATGGCCATTAGCGTAACCGTTCATATTGACCTTGCCGCGCACACATTGTGTACAATTTAAGACAATGATGCCTTGTTGATCAGCAAAAGACAGTTGTTTCAGTAAACTTGCATTTTGTGGTGCGTTACCTACTCCAAAGCTGAGTAATATTAAGGCTTTAACCGGCTGCTGTAAGGTGTTCTTAATCACGTCAGTACTGATGCCAGGGTACAAGGTGACTATGCCTATAGGCTGTGATTCAATTTGACTAACATGTAAGTTTTTACTGATGTCTATACCCAGTAAACTTTTGTTAACCTCAATATTAATACCCGCTTTGAGTAATGGCGGAAAATTGGGCGAATCAAAAGCATTAAATCCATCTGCATCAAGTTTGCGACTGCGATTGCCTCTAAAAAGCTGATTATTGAAAAACAAGGTGACTTCAGCAATCGGATAATTGGCAGCAATATATAACGCGTTTAACAGATTTACCTGTCCGTCAGAACGTAACTGCGCAAGGGGGATTTGTGAACCTGTAACAATCACTGGTTTACCCAAGTCTTCGAGCATAAAAGACAACGCCGAGGCGGTATAGGCCATTGTGTCTGTGCCATGTAGAATAATAAAACCATCGTATTGTTGATAGTTATGATGAATGTCATTGGCAATTTTTTGCCAATCTGATGGACTCATATCGGAAGAATCAATCAGCTTATCGTATTCTTGGATTGTGAAACTGGGCATTTCGTCGCGATGAAACTCAGGCATCTTAGCCAATGTTTCAGTTAAAAAACCAGCGGCGGGAATAAAACCTTGTGAAGAAGGTCGCATACCAATAGTACCGCCTGTATATGCGACATAGATGTGTTTTTTCATAAAGTATTCTTTTTATTATTTTGAACCACTGTAACGCTTGCACTCGAAATTAACCAATAATTCCATTAAGTTAGAGGTCAAAAAATTGATCCACCACTGTGTTTAATATGAGCGAAGTGATTAAAATGAAAAATAAGATAGTTGTATTGTTTTTATTAGTATTTTGCGCCTCTAGTTTGGCAGAATCAAATATATTGCCGATGCGCGAGCGAGCGCAGCTTATCAACCAGATACTGGACGATAGGTTACAAAATTTATTGCCCAGCCTGATGCGCCGCGAGGGCATCGATATGTGGGTGCTGATTTCACGTGAATATAATGAAGACCCAATACTTAAAACTATGCTGCCTGCTAACTGGTTATCCGCTCGAAGACGTACAATATTAGTATTGTTTGACTCTGGTGAAGGTAAACCAATTGAACGTTTAGCTGTTGCAAGATACGCAGTTGACAGTTTGTTTAGAAAGTCTTGGGACAAAGAAAAGCAACCCAATCAATGGGATAGTCTTGTCAAAATGATAGTACAAAAACAACCTAAAAAAGTAGCTATTAATAAATCCCAACATTTTGCCTTAGCAGATGGCATAACCGCTACAGAGTATGAGGAATTTGGACAAGCATTAGCCAAAAAAAGTGAGATAAATCTGGTATCGTCTGAAAAATTAGCCATCGCTTGGCTCGAAACACGCAGCGAAATGGAAATGCAGGTTTATCCTGATTTGATTGCATTAGGTCATCAGGTGATAGCCGAAGCCTTTTCAAATCAGGTGGTTAAGCCAGGTGTCACAACTACCAACGATATAGTGTGGTGGCTAAGAGAAAAAGTCTTAGATTTAAGGTTACAAACTTGGTTTCATCCTAGTGTTTCGTTACAGCGCTCAAGCAATGAAACGTTCGATCACTTGCAAGCATTCAGTGAGCATGCAAAAACACAAATTATTATGCCCGGTGACTTGTTACATATGGATTTTGGTTTGACTTATTTGCGCCTTCATTCAGATCAACAACAACATGCCTACGTACTCAAGGCCAATGAAACTGACGCACCCGATTATCTGAAAAAAGCCTTAGCAAGTGCCAATCGCCTGCAGGATATTTTCACCGCAAACTTCAAGTTAGGCAGCACCGGTAACGAAGTGTTGAAGCTATCTCGGCAACAAGCTGTGCAAGAGGGGATTAAACCCTCAATCTATACCCATCCTATTGGTTATCATGGGCATGCTGCAGGCACTACGTTAGGTATGTGGGATTCGCAAGGTGGTGTGCCTGTTCAAGGGGATTATCCGTTACATTTTAACACCGCATATTCGATAGAATTGAATGCTGCGACGTTTATTCCCAAATGGAAAAAAGAAATCCGCATTATGCTTGAAGAAGAAGCTTATTTCGATCAATCTGGGGTTAATTATTTAGATGGTCGTCAAACCCAATTTCACTTAATAAAATCAGAGTAAAGAGACACAAAATGAAAAGAAAACACCTTGCTATTGCCGTTGCTTTTTCACTGGGGCTAGTTGCCTGTAATCAGTCAAATACAGCACAAACCCAGAAAGTTGAAGAAGGCAGTGTGATAACAAGCGCATCTGAGTCTGAAAAAGCTAATGCCCTATTTCAAGCTTATTTTGATGAAAGTATGCAGATGAACCCTATCTCAGCAACTTACGTGGGCATAAACGAATACAATGATCGATTTAGTCCTGCCATTACACAACAAAACCTCGATCAGTCTTTGGCTTTTGAAGAAAAGTATTTAGCTAAGATAAAAGGCGTCGATGTATCAGCTTTAAGTGGACAGGATTTACTCAGTTATGAAATATTTTTGCGGGACAGAAACGTTGCCATTAAAGGCGCGCAATTTCCGGGGCATCTCATGCCTATTCATCAAATGGGTGGCGCGCATAGTTATTTTGCCTCATTAGGCTCGGGTGAAAGTGCTCAGCCTTTTGATACAGCAGATGATTACCGCAACTTTATGAGCAGAGCCCAAGGTTTTGCAACGTATATGGATAGCGCGATTGTGGCTATGACTGAAGGCATAGAAAAATCTATTGTGCTACCTAAACCGTTGATCAAAAAAGTGCTGCCACAATTGCAGGTGCATATACTTGAAGATGTGACACAAAGTGTCTTTTATGCGCCGTTAAAAAAGCTTAAAGACAATGCAAACATTACAGATGTCGACAAAGAGTCAATTATAAAAGATTACATTGATACAATAAAAAACATTATTATTCCGGCTTATAGCCGAGTGCATCAATTTATGCAGCAGACTTACTTACCAAAAGGCCGCGATAGCGTTGGCTTAAACAATTTACCTAATGGCAAAGCATGGTATGAGTATCGAATCGAAACCAATACAACCTTGCCTTTAACCGCTGATAACATTCATGCATTTGGTCAACAGGAAGTGGCGCGTATTCTAGCTGAAATGACAAGGGTTAAAGAAACAGTCGGTTTTGATGGTGATTTACCTGCTTTTTTTGAATTTTTACGCACAGATAACCAGTTTTTCTTTGATTCAGAGCAAGCGTTAATTGATGGTTATACTCAAATAAAAGAAAAAATTGATAGTCGCTTACCTTTGTTGTTTGATGTTTTCCCAAAAGCTGATTATGAAGTTAAGGCAGTAGAAGCCTTTCGGGCCGCATCATCTGCAGGAGCCAGTTATCAGAGCCCAGCACCAGATGGTTCGAGACCAGGTATCTTTTATATCAATGCTTATAACTTAAAAGCACAGCCCAAATACTTGATGGAAACCCTCAGTATTCACGAAGCTGCACCTGGTCACCATTTCCAAATTGCCATTCAGCAAGAAGTAGAAAGTTTACCCGATTTTCGTAAGTTTGGTGGTTACACCGTGTTTGCTGAGGGATGGGCGTTGTATGCTGAAAGTTTAGGCAAAGAAATGGGCTTATTTACTGACCCTTACATGTGGTACGGGCGTTTATCCGATGAGCAACTGCGCGCCATGCGATTGGTAGTGGATACAGGATTACATGCCTTTGGCTGGACACGCCAACAAGCGATTGATTTTATGCTCGATAACTCATCACTTGCGCCATCAGATATTGAGGCTGAAGTAGAACGTTACATCGCCATAGGCGGACAAGCGGTGAGTTATAAAGTGGGCCAACGACATATCCGTATGCTCAGAAATAAAGCCCAGCAGGTTTTAGGTAATAAATTTGATGTGAAAAAATTCCATACTCAGGTGTTAATTGACGGTGCCTTACCTATGCCTATTCTTGAGGCAAAAATAAATAGGTGGATTGAGCAACAAAACAGCTAAGTACCCAATATTTAAGAACCAACGTAAAGAGCTAACTTAGCAAGGTTAGCTCTTTATAAACTAACAAATAAACGTTCAATTAAAGCCACTTTTATAAAAAATAAAGATATGTCCTTATAGATTGACTATTTTTTTTTCTGACAAATTTGATATATTTAATCTCACACTAAATAAGTATTGTTTTTTTGTTTATCTAAGTAGATCGAAGTCTAGTGTCTAAAAAGTCGAAAACGCTTATTAATTTAGATACTTTAAAATTGCAGTAAAAAATTCAGTAAAAAAGAGCATAGTGAAAAATCACGAGCAATATAAAAGTTTTGTTGCTCCGGGCCTCTGAATAAAGCATGTTATTGACAATGATTCATTCACATTAAAAGCCTGAATTAGGTCGATAGGTCCTCTATCTGGTAATGTTTTGAGTGAATAAATAAAGGCTGAATTATGAAACAATATATGAACAATACTCAGGTAGCAGAACAGGTATTATGCCATGTTAAAAACGCTACAACTGATCAGGGAGACAAGGTCTGGCGTGAACCCGTTGAGAATTATTGTTCAGAAAAACGTTTTCAAAATGAACGGACTCTTTTAAAGCAGTCACTTATAGCAATATGTCCCTCTGCTTCATTAGTTAAAAGAGGTGATTTTATGACTCAAAATGTAGCAGGTGTTCCCCTCATTGTAGTGCGCGGTCAAGATCAAAAAGTCCGAGCTTTCATAAATGCCTGTCGACATCGTGGCACTCAGTTAGTCTCTGAATCTGGTTGCAAAAAAGCCTTTGTTTGTCCTTATCACGGATGGGTTTATTCATTAGATGGTAGGTTACAAGCTATTCCCCATGAGCAAGGATTTCCGGGTTTTGACAAATCCGAGCATGGTCTTGTTGAAGTGAACGTTTTTGAACAGTGTGGACTGATTTTTGTCAAGCAAGATGCAGAAACACAGACTGCAAATCCATTAGATGGATTGCCCACTTTGCTTCAGCCCAGCCAAGTTATTATCAATAAAAATGAAGCAACGGTTGCGGCCAACTGGAAAATTTATCTCGAAAGTTTTTTAGAAGGTTATCATATTAAATTTGCACATCCAGATACCTTTTATCCGTTTGGTTACGACAATCTAAACATTATCGAATTCTGTGGTCCACATGCCAGGGTAACGTTTCCGTTTAGGAGAATCGAAAGTCTTATCGACGTCAAGCCCAGTGAACGAGACGTGTCTGGAAGATTAACTTACGTTTATCATATTTTTCCAAATGTTATTGTCACTGTGTTATCACATCATACAAACGTGATTATTCTTGAGCCTGTGGATTTATGCACTACTCGAACAACGGTATATCAACTGACAAATCCGACTAAAGATGGAGAGCAACAAACCGCATTGGAGGCCGCTAAACGGGATTTGAGTTTTGTCACTGAAACAGGTGCATTAGAAGACCTAGCATTGGTCAGGTCAATTCAACAAAGTATTGACTCTGGCGCCAATGATGCTTTTACTTTTGGTCATTTTGAGCCAGCTATTGCTCATTTTCACCAGCACCTAAGCGAAAAGCTTATAGAGTTAACATAACAACGGACTCTACTATTTTTGTGTCAGTTTTTTTCTCTTTCACTCTCTAACTGACTCTCTCAGATTCACTCAAAATTTTCTGGATAAAGATCACGAGCAGGTGCGTTTTCGTATTGTTTTAATAGATGGCTAAAAAACGGATCATCTAAGATAGCATCCAGAGAATCCACCACATCAGATAGGTTGTTATCACTTGTGCGACAACAGTCTTGATAGTGGCTGATCAGTTCCGTCAACGTTGTATTGTGTCTTTTAATTAATAATTGATCCGCAGTCATAAAAAAATAAGTTGCTCCCCAATAGGCCGCTGGGTATTGCTGATTGTCCATCAATCTTGTGGCAATGGATGCAGCGGTTAAGTCGCTATTAAACCAACGCAAGTGTGGTGAAATTTTCGCTCGGTACTGTTCGTCTAACTTACCTTTTAACAACCCTGCTTGCGCCATGATTTGATATTGCATAAAACTGGCGAAACCTTCAGAAAACCATCTGTATTCTTCACCTAAATAGGGTAGGGCCATATGTGCTAGTTCATGGTAGATAGTCCAGTCTTCGACAAATTTAGTGAGACCAAAACGAACGTCTACGTGTAAATGTACGCTGCCTTCTCCATCTCGTCTTGTATAAGCCCAAGGCACAGGTTGATTAGATTTTCTTGGGTAGAGGTGCAATGCCAATGGCGTGGGATAAACGCCTAGGGTGTCGCGTGTCGCATTGACTCCCTTAGTGAGCCAGTTTTCCAGCATCTTTGCCTGCTCGTTCTTAAAAGTAGATAACCCATGTACTTGAAACTGGTCTTGTGTCACGGATATAACGCGAAAAGCGTGCATCAACAACACAACAAAAATAGTGATTTTAATGCTGGTGACTATAGGTGAGTGCCTCATTTTTAGGTTAAAGGCGCAAAGTGCTATGGAAAAAATCAGTCGCCATTTTGTACATTTGTATGGCTAACGCTGCGTCATATCTGTCACCTTCATCACGCATAAATGCATGTTGCGCGTTCACTTCATGCCAACTAAAATCACATTCATTTTGGCTCAGTGTTTGGTAAATGAGTACCCGACCTTGAGCTGAAACATGTGGGTCTTGTTTGCCAAACACCAACACCATAGGACAGCCAATATCGCCACTTCTGGTTAAAGAATCATTACCTTCTTGGCAAGGTAAGGTGTTTGAGTGTAAATCTGTAGGGTATAAACAAAAGGCACAAGATATTTGCTTGTTCAAGGCCGCTCTAAAGGCAAGATGACCACCAATACATACTCCCATTGTGCCCACTTTTTCTGTGCAGTAAGGTTGCTGTTGAATAAACTCAACCATAGCTTGGGTATCTGAATCGTGATGCTCTAATGGCTTTGTGAATTTATCTGCGTTGCCTTTGTCTTTTCCTGCATCGTCATATGCCATAACAGTACCCAGTGGATTGAGTTCGTGAAAAATCTCAGGCACTAACACTACAAAACCATGACTTGCCAATATTTGTGCACTGCGGGTGATAGGGCTGGTTTGTTGAAATATCTCTGAGTAGAAGATAATAGCCGGATATTTTCCGTCCTTTGAAGGGCGAAATACCGATGTACGCATTAGGCCTGTTTCAGTTTGAATATCATCGACGTGATGCTGAATGATCATGCTTTTCCTTAATAAGTCTGACAAATTCAGGTCTGTCGTTGTGTAGACCTGATTTAGTTAAATTCTATTGCTTGTGTTTTCTAAAACTGCCCAGACATTAAATCTATGATATTTGTATATTTCAGTCATCTATGAAACGAGGGTTAGGCAAATTTTTGGCCTTACTTTTTGCTGCTTGTTTTTTGGCTTTACAGTTTCATCCTGTTGGTGATACTCAGTTAGAATATAATGCTAAACGAATCTTTCATATTGAAGAAGTCAGAACAAGTGTAATAGATAAGAGTATTGATAATAGATTTATTTATGTTCAAGTTTTTCAATCAAAACATGCTTATTTATTTCAACAAAAAACCAATATCAAACAGCAGTGCCAAATTCTTGGGGCAATAGAGCGACAAGAACTACATGCATTTCGACAGTTTATGCACGAATGTCTCGCGGCTATTTGTAAGGATTACCAATATAAGTTACTCACAACTTTCAACTATCTGCAGAAGCTTGAGCTCTCTTTTGAGTTCAATTCTATTTTAATCTCAAATATTATGCAGGTTTACACCGATGAATCTGACTCGTACATCTCTCTTAGTTAAAAATTATTAACCGGCAAA
>JBNMPD010000104.1:0-10671 GCA_051276225.1 Flavobacteriales bacterium | reverse complement strand
ATCGAATGGATACTATATATTGCACTTCTGGGATGCTTTTTTTTATGCGGCGTTCTTGACTAGTCGTTTGGCTTGAAGTTTTATGTAAAGCAGGCACAACAATGGTATTCATTGATGATAGATTTACAGGCTCAGATCCAACGCTATTAATATCGCTGTATACCTCGCTGCCATCAGCTTTTACCGTTTTATACACTACTTGTGCAGACACACTGATACATAATAATAAACAAATAATGTAAAATATCCGCACAATCACCTACCTCCATATTAATACCTAAATCGAAACCCAAATCACCCGTTTCGTAACCCGCATTTAATTGTAGCTTTATTATAAATAAAAAAAAGCCCGCAACAGCGGACTTGTTATTTATTTTAATAACTATCGAAGATAGTGAACTTATACGCAGTATCTAAACGCTATAATACATATCAAACTCAACGGGGTGAGTTGTCATATTAAGAGTCTGTACTTCTGCCATCTTAAGTTCGATATAAGCATCAATCGAATCGTCAGACATAACACCACCAACGGTTAAAAATTCACGGTCGTTGTTAAGGGCTTCCAAAGCTTGTTCAAATGAACTACATACTTGAGGAATCGCTGCTGCTTCTTCTGCAGGCAAGTCATACAAATCTTTGTCCATTGAATCACCGGGGTGAATTTTGTTTTTGATACCATCAAGGCCAGCCATCAACATAGCAGTGAACGCTAGGTAAGGGTTACCAGTTGGGTCAGGAAAACGTACTTCAATACGACGAGCTCTATCACTAGTTACAAAAGGAATACGGATAGAAGCAGAACGATTACGTGCAGAATAAGCCAACATAACAGGTGCTTCGAATCCAGGTACTAGGCGCTTGTAAGAGTTGGTTGAAGCATTGGTGAAGGCGTTGATTGCACGAGCATGTTTGATAATACCGCCAATGTAGAACAAAGCTTCTTCAGACATGCCAGCGTATTTGTCACCAGCAAAAATGTTTTTGCCATCTTTAGAAATTGATTGGTGAACATGCATACCTGAACCATTATCGCCAACAAGAGGCTTAGGCATAAAGGTAGCCGTTTGTCCGTAGGCATGTGCAACATTATGAACCACATATTTGTATATTTGCACTTCATCGGCTTTCTTAACCAAGGTGTTGAAGAGGCATGCAATTTCGTTTTGACCAGCGGTCGCAACTTCATGGTGATGCGCTTCAACCGTTAAACCCATTTCTTCCATAACCATACACATAGCAGCACGTGTATCGTGAGATGAATCAACTGGCGGAACTGGGAAATAACCTCCTTTAACACCAGGACGGTGAGCCATGTTACCTTCTTCAAACTCAGAGCCAGAATTCCATTTGGCTTCGCTAGAATCAATTTTGAAGAAAGAACCTGACATATCCGTGTGAAAACGTACATCGTCAAACAAGAAAAATTCAGGCTCAGGACCGAATAATGCAGTGTCGCCAATACCAGTAGATTTCAAGTATTCTTCAGCGCGGCGGGCTACAGAACGAGGGTCACGATCATAACCTTGCATCGTCATAGGTTCTAATATGTCGCAACGGATATTAATTTGCGTTTCTTCAGCAAAAGGGTCAAGTACCGCAGTTTCGCCATCTGGCATTAAAATCATATCTGATTCATTAATGCCCTTCCAACCAAGGATAGAAGAACCATCAAACATTTTGCCTTCTTCGAAGAAGTCCTCAGTTACTTGATGAGTAGGAATAGAAACGTGTTGTTCCTTGCCTTTTGTATCGGTAAAGCGTAAATCAACAAATTTAGCTTCGGTTTCTTTAATAAGGTCTAAGGCCTTTTGTGCTGACATGGTGTCCTCCAGATTAAAAGTGTAAATATTATTGGGGGTCAAATAACCCAGGTGCTTAAGTGTGCAGTAATAAAGCGATAATCATGCCACATACCTAAGTGATTGGAATGCCTTTTGTTTATGTTTTTTTAGCATAGCGTAAACGAAAAAAACAGCATCAGTTGCACCATAATAATGCATCGATGCACCAATATAATACTGACGCACTTAAATGCTTCAACTTATTGCAATAGTGTTAATAAGACGTTAGCCAATTGAGTGTCTTTCCTTTATTTAAAGCAATATGCATTTGAAGTTCGCTAAATGTTGGATAAAACTGTACAATTCGCGCCCATAAAATTTCAGTAATTTAGCTATGTATGACTTTAACGAGTAGACAGTCTTACAAGACTAATATGTGGCCCTAAAAGAGAAAACACAATGAGTTCATCAAATACCTCAGTCGAAAACTTGAGGAATATAGCTATTATAGCCCACGTTGACCACGGCAAAACCACCCTAGTTGATAAGTTACTACAACAGTCTGGCACTTTAGAAGCAAGCCGCGGCGAAGCCGAAGAACGTGTGATGGACTCAAACGACATCGAAAAAGAGCGTGGCATTACCATTTTAGCGAAAAATACCGCCATTAAATGGAACGAATACCGCATCAATATTGTGGACACGCCTGGTCACGCCGATTTTGGTGGTGAAGTAGAGCGTGTTATGTCTATGGCCGATTCAGTATTATTATTGGTTGATGCGCAAGAAGGCCCCATGCCACAAACGCGTTTTGTAACACAAAAAGCGTTTGCTCAAGGATTGAAGCCAATCGTTGTTATCAACAAAATTGATAAGCCAGGCGCACGTCCTGATTGGGTATTAGACCAAGTGTTTGATTTGTTTGACAACTTAGGCGCAACTGACGATCAGCTAGATTTTCAAGTAGTATACGCATCAGCCATAAATGGTTGGGCTACCAACGATTTGGATGTCGCTAGCGATAATATGACGCCTTTGTTTGAAACGATTGTCAAACACGTTAAGGCACCTGATGCCGATGCTGACGGTCCATTTCAAATGCAAATGTCGCAACTTGATCACAACTCTTATGTAGGTGTAATCGGCATAGGTCGTATTACTCGTGGTTCAGTAAAGCCTAATCAACAAGTCACTATCATTAGCGCTGATGGCAGCACACGTAACGGTAAAATCGGTCAGGTTCAAGGTTACTTAGGCCTTCAACGTAACGAAGTGGAATCTGCTTACGCAGGTGACATTGTTGCAGTGACAGGTGTGGGCGAACTTAAGATTTCTGATACTATTTGCGATCCAAATGCAGTTGAAGCGTTGCCTCCCCTTTCTGTTGATGAGCCAACAGTGACCATGACGTTCCAAGTCAACAATTCTCCTTTTGCCG
The DNA here is from genome assembly GCA_051276225.1 of Flavobacteriales bacterium. GTDB lineage: Bacteria > Pseudomonadota > Gammaproteobacteria > Enterobacterales > Alteromonadaceae > Paraglaciecola. The sequence goes on along the minus strand of JBNMPD010000104.1, from coordinate 7,449 downwards.
GTAAAGAAGGTAAATTTGTTACTTCACGTAATATTCTTGAACGCTTGCAACACGAGTTAATCCATAACGTGGCACTTAAAGTGGAAGAAATGCCAGATGACCCGGATAAATTCCGCGTTTCAGGTCGTGGTGAGCTTCACTTGGGTATACTGATCGAAAATATGCGTCGTGAAGGATACGAATTAGCTGTTTCTCGTCCAGAAGTTATACTAAAACAAGTTGATGGTAAGACTCATGAACCTTACGAATCAGTGACCATTGATGTGGAAGAACAACATCAAGGTACGATCATGGAACAGTTGGGTACACGTAAAGGTGAACTAACCAACATGACAACAGATGGCAAAGGCCGAACTCGTATGGACTTTATGATCCCGAGCCGTGGCTTGATTGGTTTCCAAACTGACTTTATGACGATGACATCAGGCTCTGGTTTGATGTATCACACGTTTGATCATTATGGACCTCATAAAGGCGGCGTAATCGGTCAGCGTAAGAGTGGCGTATTGATTGCCAACGCAACAGGTAAAGCACTGACAAACGCATTGTTTAACTTACAAAGCCGCGGACGTTTATTTATCGGCCACGGTCTTGAAGTATACGAAGGCATGGTTATTGGTATCCACTCGCGTGAAAATGACTTAACGGTTAACGCCCTTAAAGGTAAGCAGTTAACGAACGTACGTTCATCAGGTACCGACGAAGCACAAAGCTTAGTTCCACCGATTGTTATGTCGTTAGAGCAAGCGCTTGAGTTTATCGATAACGATGAGTTGGTCGAAGTGACGCCTATCAGTACGCGTATTCGTAAGAAGTTGCTGACTGAAAACTTACGTAAGCAAGCTGGCAGACCTGCTAAGGGTTAAGCTTCTAGCTTTGTAGCCGGTCGCCATGCGAACCGAGCTTTTAGAAGATTAAATTGAAACCGGCGAAAGCCGGTTTTTTATTGACGGTGCGAAAGTTAAGACTTCAATCAAAGGCATGCGCTACGCTCAATGACATTCCACGCAGCGGAAGCGTGACATTTTTCAAACAGCATCCCTGCTTGTGCGACTTGTTTTTACCTACAGCAGCATAAAGTAAGAAAAAGTAGTGCTTAGGGCTCTGCTCTTCATCCAATGATTACGCAAATTTAGCAGGTCGTTTGCACCTTGATCTGGTTCAAGAGAAGTCCAAGCAAAGTTTACAATAATTCATGGTACTGGATGGGATGGGATGGTATTTAGAAAACTAATATGCAAAACACTGTTGCAGCATACGTAATGCGCGTTACCAACAAAAATAGCTTCCTTTGAGTGGTCACATAGCTCTTTCTACATAAACCCTTTTACTAATTATTATTTAGAATTAAATCAAATGTGATTGGCAACAATGTGCCAAAAACTGTCGTTGAGAACCAGTTGTACTGGATAACGACTTTATTAATATCTCTGACGTTCTTCACTTCGTCGATCATCCCTTGTTAAGCTATTGCGTATCGGATAGTTTTATTCTATGCCAATATCGAACCCAAAAAAGTATTTATGAAACCTCATTCTATTTTTAAATTCTTATCCTGTTTCACCTTGATAATAACTTGTCAAAGTTATGGAAAGCAGCAAAAGTTGTTACCTCATGATGGTAAAGCAGAAGACCAATTTGGCTATAGTGTCGCGATAGATGACACAACTGCATTAGTCGGTGCACACAAAGCTGATGCTAAAAACAGCCAAAACTCGGGAGCAGCCTACGTTTATTCCCTTGGCAATGCAGGTTGGCAACAGCAAGCAAAATTAATCGCCGAACCCGCATATGCTGATGACACGCTCGGAGGTACTGTGGCGTTGAAAAACCACATGGCAATGTTAGGTGTGATGAGAAGAGACGATAAAGGTGAAGACGCCGGTGCGGTGTTTGCCTTTGAGAGAGAGGCTAATTCATGGTCGCAAAAGCAAGTTTTAACAGCGATAGATGCCAAAGCTGGCGACGCTTTTGGTCAAAGCATCGCTCTTACAGCGCGGTTTCTTGTCATCGGTGCGCCCCAAAGTGACACACCACATAAAGATTCAGGATCAGCTTACGTTTACGTACGAGAAAAAGACACATGGCAGTTTCAAGCCAAATTAACGGCAAAAGACGGAGCTGCGGGCGATTTGTTCGGGATCAGTGTTGCAATTGACGGTGATACTGTTTTAGTTGGCGCTGACTTGAATGATGAACAAGCAGAAAAAGCCGGTGCCGTTTATGCCTATGTATTTGACGGTAAACAATGGAACCATCAAGCAAAGCTTATGGCTAAAGATGGTGCAAACACAGATATCTTTGGCGTAAGAGTGGCTTTATTTGGCGATACAGCACTAATCTCTGCCAGAAGAGACGATTTAGAGGGCGTTGGCACGGATGTGGGTTCAGCTTATATATTTGAGCGAACAAAAGAAAAATGGACTCAGACTCAAAAGCTAGTAGCACCTGATGGTAAAGCTGATGACAGATTCGCTCGTGGTGTGGCGCTAAACAAAGAGACGGCCTTAATCAGTGCTATGCACCATGATGCCATTGGTAATAATGCAGGTGCTTTGTATGTGTTCAAAAAACAACTAGGTCTATGGCGTTATACATCCAAAATGGTAGCCAGTGATGGTGTGCCAGAAGATAGATTTGGATGGAACATCGCCCTTACAGACAAGACCGCGATAATTGCAGCTCCTCATCGCGACGACAACGGCAATGCATCGGGCGCTGCTTATATTCTGGACTTAGTGGATTAAAAGTCGTCTTTTGTATCCATCGGCGAAAATAACACCGTGTCTAGTTTGAAATAAAGAGTATGTTGCTCGGTCCTTGGTTGCAAGTGCGGCGCAGTTCATATAAACCATATAACGCTCATCAATATATCGGAATTAATTTAACCTTAACGTTCAAACTAAAAATAGTGATCGCCCGCATTTGAGCGTAGTTTACAATTCAAAACTTGGTTTCCGACGAAATTTTAATGACTGCAATTCGCTCAAACTCGCCTGATAAGTATTGTCCTAACTGTCCATTGTTTTGTATTTAAGGATTGCTCAGAACGCTAAAAATAAGTCTTTCAGCCAAATGCCGTACTTTGCAATAAACAGCTGTTCAGACCCTTCTAGTTAAAAGCTGACATAGATATAAATCTGATTATATTGTGCCCATTAACATATTGTATTTTCTTGCTTCTTATTAATATGCTTGATTAACGTTACGTTGCACCGTGGATCAACTTCTAACAGATTTTCCTCTGAGCCACCGCTGCAATCAGAACATGAAGCTAATACTCTATATTGATCCTCTACTTCTTCGTAAAACAAGGGATAGTGTTACTTAGAAAATAATACAATGTGTAATTCTGCTGGAGAATGGACGTTACTGATAAGTGCCATCAAATCCAATTCATTATCGATTATGAAAACGGAGCAACCATCAACCATAACAAAATAGTAAATACAGGACGCTGGCATGCACCCTATTCCCAGGTCGCCTAAAGACACAGTCTGAGATAAGAAAAGTGACTGTGTTTCATTTAAGTTTACCTTACTCAAAGGGCCGTATTCAGTGACTATTGTATAGTCATGTGGGTTGGCTTCTGCACCCATGAAATAAACGAGTCTCTGCTTCATATAATCTATCGGTTGGCTAAAATTGAAATCATTAAGATTGGTCTCTGACAAGTAAGGTAAAGGACTGGAGGGCAATTCTTCGTTAGCACACCCTGAAAGGGCCAATATGGTTAGCAAACAACAACGCTTCATCAAAACACCCTCAAACCTACGGTAAAATTATATGAACGACCCTGAATTAGAAAAAGCGACAATCTAAAACAAAATTTTCTTAATCATTGTAATTAGGGGACTAGCATATGTTGAATTCAATCAGGGTAATAGGTGTGCAAACTCAACTGACATAGACTGCAATGTAAATTTACAGTGAAGTTACGATGGCTCATGGTGTTTCAACTAAAATATTTTATGTGGTTTTAATGTTCAAATGTCTTGACCGCTTCGCTGTTTTAAATTATATAATCCCGCCCTGAAATTTCAGCAATTTAGCTACGTGTTACTTTAATCAGTGATAGTCTTAATTGACACATGTGTGGCCCTAACAGAGAAAAAACAATGAGTTCATCAAACACCTCAATCGAAAATTTGAGGAATATAGCTATCATAGCTCACGTTGACCACGGCAAAACCACCCTAGTTGATAAGTTATTACAACAGTCTGGCACTTTAGAGAGCCGCGGCGTAGCCGAAGAACGTGTGATGGACTCAAATGATATTGAAAAAGAACGAGGTATTACTATTCTTGCGAAAAACACCGCAATTAAATGGAATGAATACCGCATCAATATTGTGGACACGCCTGGTCACGCCGATTTTGGTGGTGAAGTAGAGCGTGTTATGTCCATGGCCGATTCAGTATTATTATTGGTTGATGCGCAAGAAGGCCCCATGCCACAGACGCGTTTTGTGACACAAAAAGCGTTTGCTCAAGGTTTGAAGCCTATTGTCGTGATTAATAAAATTGATAAGCCTGGTGCTCGTCCTAGTTGGGTTATAGATCAAGTGTTTGATCTGTTCGACAACTTAGGCGCAACTGACGACCAATTAGATTTTGAAGTGGTGTACGCCTCGGCTATAAATGGTTGGGCAACTAACGATCTAGATGTGCCTAGCGATAACATGACGCCTTTGTTTGAAACGATCATCAAACATGTAAAGCCACCCGTTGCCGATATCAACGGCCCATTACAAATGCAGATGTCGCAACTTGATTACAACTCTTATGTAGGTGTAATTGGTATAGGGCGTATTACCCGAGGTACGGTTAAGCCTAACCAACAAGTCACTATTATTGGTGCTGATGGCAAAACTCGCAACGCTAAAATCGGACAGGTTCAAGGTTATTTAGGTCTTCAGCGCAACGACGTAGCGTCTGGTGACGCAGGTGACATTGTTGCTGTTACGGGTGTGGGCGACCTTAAAATCTCAGATACTATTTGTGATCCCAATACAGTTGAAGCCTTACCGCCTCTGTCTGTTGATGAACCAACAGTCACCATGACGTTTCAAGTCAATAATTCACCATTTTGTGGTAGAGAAGGTAAATACGTCACATCACGTAATATCCATGAACGCTTGCAGACCGAATTGATCCACAACGTGGCACTTAAAGTCGAAGAAACCCAAGATCCGGACAAGTTCCGCGTATCAGGTCGTGGTGAGCTTCACTTGGGTATATTGATTGAAAACATGCGTCGTGAAGGTTACGAACTAGCCGTTTCTCGCCCAGAAGTTATTTTGAAACAAGTGGATGGTGTGACCCACGAACCTTTCGAAACAGTCACCATCGATGTAGAAGAACAACATCAAGGTACTATCATGGAGCAGATTGGTACACGTAAAGGTGAATTAACCAACATGACACCCGATGGTAAAGGCAGAACCCGTATGGACTTCATGATACCTAGCCGTGGCTTGATTGGCTTTCAAACTGACTTTATGACCATGACGTCAGGTTCTGGTTTGATGTATCACACGTTTGATCATTACGGTCCCCATAAAGGCGGCGTAATTGGTCAGCGTAAAAGTGGTGTATTGATTGCCAACGCAACAGGCAAGGCATTGACTAACGCATTGTTTAACTTACAAGGGCGCGGCCGTTTATTTATCGGCCACGGTGTTGAAGTATACGAAGGCATGGTTATCGGTATTCACGCTCGCGAAAATGACCTGACGGTTAATGCCCTTAAAGGTAAGCAGTTAACGAACGTTCGTGCTTCAGGTACCGACGAAGCACAAAGTTTAGTGCCACCCATTGTCATGTCGTTAGAGCAGGCGCTTGAGTTTATCGATAACGATGAATTAGTTGAGGTAACCCCGTTGAGTACGCGTATTCGTAAGAAGTTATTAACTGAGAATTTACGTAAACAAGCTGGACGACCTGCTAAAAGTTAATTATTTTAGCCAACCGCCATGCGATGCGAGCTTTAAAAGTATAAATTGAAACTGGCGAAAGCCAGTTTTTTTGTTGGCTACGGCAAATCTGCGGGGGTAGATTCGTTGAAGCCTGTAGCTGCGACGTTGCTATATCTAAATCCTAGCCTTCAGAAATTTATCCATATAAGGTTTAATCATTTTTTCTAGCTCCGCGATGTCATCTGAACTGTCTTCCTGCTTCTCCTGACCAATAGAAGCTAATTCAAGCAAAACTTGTCTGGCGATGTCTTCTCGCACTAGACCTCTTGAGAAAATGGATAGCTGTTTACTTGTGATTCTATATTCAACTGGTTTTGCTAGTTTGCTTTTCTTAAATATCTTTGAACTCAATACCACACTGGTTACATGTTTTACCCACTCAGTAGGCACTAATTTTAATAAAAAACTGACTTCTTTTTTTGATAATGCATGAAAAGGTTCACTGCTAAATTTTCCTATCACAATTTTCATATTTGTTCCTTTGGTCTTAATATTGAATAGCTTAAACTAAAAGGCTAGTTTTGACTTTATATTAATAATTAAGCGGTGTAGATTGGCTGTTTATATTCCCAGAATATATGGATTATATTTTATTTGTCTTGAGACAAAAAAGGATTAAATACGATATTTATTATACAGTTAGGATATAATTAATGCCTGATTAGACTTCAGCATTACGTCTATGCATCATCTGTACTAGGAGTATTTAACATCGATATTGAAGTCACTTTTCGTCTATTAAATCTAGACAAATTCCAAGCCATCACATTGATCAGGGAAGTCCATGGCGCATCCTACGATAATCATCCACATAACAGCTGTTTTGTGGGTTCTGTTTGTTTGAATGAGTGTCTAAATAATTTAGACGACCTGAATATCTTTTATGTACGCCAGCAAATACCTTTACAAGACTGCGACATCCTTATTGCTATCACATCAGCAAATGACGAAAAAACATTCGCTACGCCAATACTCGTCAATAAAGTACTCAAACATATAGACTGCCAATTAACTTTTTCTGTCAATACTAACTCAGACACATCTATGGAAACATTATGACCATTAACGATTTAATTTTTCAACTTCGCACTGCCTCAGCCGTCCTAGAGTTTGAACAAACGATGCAGGTAATCAGTCAATTTTATAATTACACCGCCACTCGCTTTACCAATGGTGAGCTAGAGAACAAAGCAGGTAGCAATGAGGGCTCTTGCAAAATTTTTTATTTTGCCCAGCTCAACGAATTAACAGAACTTGAAACACTCCGTTTGTTTGGGACTTATTATCGTAATGATGTATTAGCAAACCCAACTGGCACAGACCACGGTAACATCCGTAATTTTATGTTGTCGGGCTGGTCAGAAATAAAATTTGATAGCCCCGCACTAGTTAAACGCGCTCAATAAACAACCAGATTTGAGCCCCATCGGTGTCAACTAACGTTCTGTTGTCGCAAAATATCTGTCCTTTT
>JBNMPD010000103.1:0-10681 GCA_051276225.1 Flavobacteriales bacterium | reverse complement strand
TAATTGTTGACGCTTCAGATTATTCAGATGGCTGTTCACATAATTGCGCAGAACGTTCTTTTAACAACCCCATCAACAACGCAGGTAAAAATGTTAAACTTAGCAAGGTCGATGAAAATATACCGCACAACACAATTACGCCCACTCCTCGATATAATTCAGTGCCTTCACCGGGGATTAACACCAAAGGAGCCAGACCAAAAAGTGTGGTAGCGGTAGACATAAAGATAGGTTTAAGTCGCTTATTCACTGCATTACGAACGGCAGTTTGAACCGTCTCGCCTTGATCTAAAAAACGTTTAGTTTGATCAACAATCAAGATTGGATTATTGACAACCGTCCCCAATAAAATTAAAAAACCCAGCATAGTGATCATATCAAAAGGTTGATGCGCACCACCAAGACCCATCGTGTTTAGCCCTGCATTAACCGCATTAATCAGCACTAACCCTAATAACCCACCAGCCATACCTAACGGCACTGTTGCTAAGATAAAAAGTGGGTAGCGCCAATGGGTAAATATGGCCACTAATAACAAAAAACACAGCGCTATAGCCACCACAAAATTACCTGAAAGAGCATTTTTTGTGGCCTCCAGTTGGTCGGCTGCACCACTAGTACTGACACTAATGCCCTGGGAAATGCTACCCCGTTGCCATAGGGATGGTAATAATTCGTTGCGCACAATAGCTTCTGCAGTCTCCAGAGCGACATCTCTTGGGGGAATAATATAAACAGTCACCGTTCTACTGCCATCTACTCTGCGCACACTGTCACTACTTCTACTCTCAACAAAGTCTGCCATAGAATTAAGTGGTAAAATATTACCTTGAGGTGTCACTAATGGTGCAGAAGCAAGGGCTTCAATAGTTTGCTTATTGCCTGCATCACTAAATAGAAAAATATCTACCTTGTTGTCATTTAAAATAAATTCGTCTACATATGCACCGTCGCTTATAGCCGCTACTGCGTAGCTAAATTCACGATTGCTAATGCCCAGTTCAGCGAGTCGTTGCCAACGGGGGCGAATTTCAATAAAAGGTTGCTCTAAAGTAAGTGAGCCAGGGTCAGAATTAAGTTGTGGATCATCAAAACGTTGTTCTGCTTCTTGGTAAACGGCTTCTGCAGCACTGTACAAGTCAGTTAAATTATTTCCCGCTAAGTCAACCGCTACTGCTCTTGTTCCACCGTCGTTGCTGGAGATTATCGAACCGCGAGAAGAAAACGCGCGCATGTTTTCGTAACTTCTAAATTTGGTCGTAATCGCATCCATCATTTCAGCAATATATTGGGGCTCTATAGGTGCACTTAAAAACCAAATACGCCCCACAGAAACCGACATACTGTAATAAGCGAGTGGCGGCATATTAGTTTGACCGTTTTCAAACGCATCCGGTGCTGCGTTGAGGTAATCTTTTAGGTAAACACGCAGCTCAGCACCAATTTTTTCCATTTCAGACAAATTATAGCTCGGTGGCGCAATCATTATCGAAAAGGCCTTAGGCTCTTCGCCTTCTGGTAGATACTCAGCTGCAGGCATCAGCAGGTATGCGCCCCCCATAATCACTAGTACAAAGCTGATGGCGTATAGACGCGCCTGTTTCTTACTTTTACAAAATACATCGACCAAGGACAGCCATTTACTTGAAAGTTCAAGAGACTTATTCGATGTTGATGCCTCTTCATCCATATTCGCCATTGCCACAGGCACAACAAAAATTGCCACCAACATTGACGCTAAAATTGCACCAGAGATAGCGATGGCGATATCTGAATAAAGTTGCCCTGCCTCTTGCACAATAAATAATATAGGCGCAAACACCAACACAGTAGTGGCCGTAGATGCCAGCACAGCCGGCCAAACTTCAGTCACGCCTTCAACGGCTGCTTGATAACGATTTCGCCCTTTTTTTCTAAATTGCATAATGGACTCGAGCACCACAATAGTATTGTCTACTGTCATACCAATCGCAAAAGCCACGCCTGCTAAAGAAATCACATTGATAGTGCGCCCGAATGCCATTAAGGCTAAAAACGCGGCAATGGTACAAATAGGGATCCCCATTACACCTATCAAAGTAGAACGGCCAGAGCGTAAAAAATAAAACATCACTAAGGTGGCTAGCGTTGCGCCTAGGCCAAGGTTAAACCATACGTTTTTTAGTGAGTTAGACACATATTGAACATCATCACTGGCAAGGGTTAGGCTTAACCCATTTTGCACTAATAAGTTTCGGTTAAGATCTTCTACTACAGGTAACAGTTGCTCCTTTATATCGATAACGTTAGAACCACTTTCCTTGCGAACTGACAGACTCAGATTACGCTCGCCATTGGAAAATGACATACCCCGAGACTCAAAGTGATCAAGGCTAACTTGTGCCACGTCTTTTAAATAAAGGTTAGTGTCGCCTGTTCGACTAATAATTAAGTTTTCAAGTTCTGACAACGTCTCAAAACGGCCCACCACACGCAACAGATAGCGGCTTTCACCACTTTCCAGATCACCCGCAGATGCATCTGTGTTTCGCGAACGTACCGCATCTCTTACCTGAGTGAGGCTAAGGCCACGCTGCGCTAACCTTGCTGTATCTACTTTTATTTGAATTTGTCTTGAAGAGCCACCTCGCACATCAACTTGCGATATTCCTTTAACGCTTTCCATTCTGGGGCGAACATAGTCATCAGCAAAATCTCTAAGCATATCAACATCCAGTTCCATAGGATTGCCAGACAGGGGGGTTAACCTAAAATGCATAAAGGCATTACTGGAAAAAGAACTAGAAAATAACCTTGGCTGGTCAACGTTTTCAGGGTAGGCCGGTACCTGACTGAGTGCGTTGCTCACCTGGATCAGAGCGTCACTTACGTCTACTCCAAACGGAAATTCTAAACTAATTCTGGCTGAGCCCATTTCTGCAGAAGACACCATACGCTGCAAATTAGGTAGGCTACGTAAATAACGTTCCTGCTCAATTAAGATTTCTTTTTCGATATCTTGCGGGGTTGCTCCGGGCCAGCCTGTTTGAACCGTGATAGTGCGCACCTCTAAATCAGGGATCATCTGCACTGGAATATTTAGGGCAGATACAATGCCTAAAATACAGCCAATCAACACTATTACTGAGACTAGAGTGCCGCGTTTGACGCTAGATTCAATCATTAGCGGATACTCGCCACGGTGTTAGCCGTTACAGGTGTCCCGTCTTTCAATAACTCGACCCCAGTCACAATATATGGCAGATCAACTGGGTGGTCACTTATCTCCACTAAATTCCCTGACATCTGAACGTAAGACGTAATAATCCGCTTAGCCATGCCATTTTTAACAATGAACACACTACTGCCACCATCAGGATGTTGTTTTATTGCTGAACGCGGCAACATAAAAGTCTTTTGACTGGTATTAGGCAATGATATTTGCGCCCGAGCTGACATGCCTGCTACTAAGTCGGTCTCTTTAGGTAAGTCGATTTGTGCCATAAATGTGCGTGTAATGGGATCAGATACGGGGACCAACCGATTCAGTACCGCGCTAAACGATTGAGCATCAACTGAATCTGGCACTACCTTTACAGACACATTGAGTTGCTTAGCTAGGCGACTGTAATATTGCTGAGGAATAGAAATAGTCAGGCGTAAATCATCTTGTGCCACTAAAGTAAGTATGGGTGTCTGCTGAGTGATCCACTCACCTAAATCCACATTACGCTGAGCAATCACACCTGCAAATGGTGCCTGCAACGTATGCCGGTTTAGCAGTTCATGGCGCAAACTCAAGGTTGCTTGAGAATTTGCTAATTGTGCTTCGGAATTCGCCAACAAAGCAGCTCGTTCTGAAATCAAGGTTTGCGCCACTAATTGCTGCTTCGACAACAACAACACCTCTTGATACAGACGGTTGGCCTCATTCAGATTAACCTGAATAGCCATTAAACTCGCCTTGGCAGCTAGTACCTCTAATTCTGCGAGTTTGCTATCTAAGCTAAGTAAGGTTTGTCCCTTCGTGACGATATCACCTATTTCTACTTCAAGTTGTTTGACACGTCCTGCCTCAAGTGGTGCCAATTGAGCCCGTTGTTTTGCCTCAACCGTCCCAGTAAGTATAATATTTATGTTACTTTGGATTGGATTTGGGTAAAACACATCAACATTAATCGGGGGCTGCTGAGACTGAGCAGTCGCATAATTAGCTGTCGCAAATAGCATTATTATCAATACCGATACATCAAGTAATCTTATTCTACCGAGCAGTCTGTTCATATTATCCTCTAGTTGAAACGGCATCATAAAATCAAAAGTCTCACCGCTGCGATTATTTTACACAAAACAGATACAACAGGGATCAGTTTATTGATTAGAAGTTGAACAAAGTAGAGAATCTATGAAGGGCACTTACAGAGCACACTAAATAATTTTATGAGATTCAAAGATAAGCGAAACAATGAGTTTGACTACCATTGCTTCTTGGCGGCAACTCCACACGGGTTTAAACTTATGTCGATTTGGTACCTCAATCATTCACTTTTCACAGGCACTAGCCAATGATTATCAACTTACACTTGTCCAACAAAACAGAGGATCAAATTGCTGGTATTTAATAATGTGCTGATCGTCACCGAGCTTTTTCAACCCTCATGATTCTGGCTTGACGTTGGTGTTTTCATCAAACATTTAAAAAAAACCTCCCCTTAAATTTCAAAGCAAAAAATTAAGTCTATAATTAACTAATAGAATGGATTAAATAGCGTACTTCCGTTCAGAGTTAAGAAGCTGCCCAGATGGTTGTATTTTTCCAAACTTAATAGTTATCTGAATTTGGTTAAAACCTTCCACACGGTGATAAAGGAAAATATTATGAAATCAATATCTTTATATAGTACCGAATCTATAGATAAATTAGTGTGGCCCGAAGAACAAGACTCAGTGTCTGCAAAAAATCCCGCGCTGAGCATCTTGACCGACTTTCGACAACATATTCCAAGGGTCATAGATGCGAACGTAAAAGCATTAGATCTAGAGAATTTAATGAAACGATCTCATGTGAAAATGAAATTAATACTGGATCCCTATAAAAAATTCATTGGCATTGTAAGCTTGTATGACCTGTCTGAGGAAAACATCTTAAAAAAAGTGAATAAGAATACTCCACGTAGTGAACTTTTAGTCAGTGACCTTATGCATACACGCGAAACACTGATGTGTTTTGACTACAACGACCTAGCAACAGCGACAGTTGAGGACGTGTTAGAAACTCAAAAGCATAACCATCAACAACATTGCTTAGTGATTGACCGCAAACAACATGAGATACGTGGTTTAATTTCGGCAAGAGATGTCGCTCGCCTCATTAATCGCTCGGTAGACATCGAATCGCATATTTCCTTCGAAGCGTTATTTAATGAACTTATGGCCTGATCGTTTCCATTACTTTCTTAATCATGCGGGTATAACATTGATGCACATTCAATCCGTTGTTGTGAACCAATGTTGTACTTAAGCCCTTTATTGCTGCTTAAATCACTCTTGGCTTAAAGTTGGATCCAACGGATCATCAATGATATCGTTTTCATTATTGGAGGAGGTATATCAAACATACCAGATATTGATACATAACTTGCATGATCTGGTGACTGTCTAGTTATGTAAAGATGTTTTGCTCACTAAGATTGTCATAGCTAAGTTGGGTCATAATCACAAACGACTAGGTGCTGCTATTTTCGGTACAAGAGCTATACAATCTGTGACATGAGATACTGACTGGCCCGTCAGAAGACTTCTTGGGAACTCGACCAAATTTATGAGTAGAAGTCACTTATTTTTGCTTTGTACTACTTTTACGTTTTTTTGTAAAACGCTGCTTACCTAAACCAGTCAACCCTTTAGGCAATACTTCACGGCTTTGTACTACTAGTTCTTTAAGTTGCACCTCCAGTGGGCTCATTAACGTTTTATATTGGCTTCTTCCTTCGCTGATAGCAGATAACTCTGATTCCCAACGGGCAGTCATATCAGGATAAGTGGCCACATCGGGTAAAGCTTCTATCAAGCCCCGCCCACTTGCAGTTGAGGTGATAGTTTTACCCGTGCGTGACAAAAATCCTCGTGTAAATAATAACTCGATGATCCCTGCTCGAGTAGCCTCTGTACCCAAACCATCTGTTTCCCGTAGGATTTTGCGTAGTTGTGGATCGCTCACATGTGCACTTATGCCTGTCATTGCAGCTAATAAGCTGCCGTCTGTATAAGCTTTGGGTGGCGAAGTATGTTTTTCTATCACTTCAGCCTGTAAAGATTTAAGACCCTGTCCAATATCTAAACGAGGTAATAGCTGCACCGCCTCACTGTTGTCATCTTGACTATTAGCTTTACTGCGAGAGAGGAAAATACATCGCCACCCCTCATTGATCAGTTCTTTTGCCACTGCGACAAATAAACCTGCGGCAATGTCTACTTCAACACGTACCGCATAATATTCGTGATGAGCCAGAAATTGTGCCAAATAATTTCGGCATATCAAGGCATATACCTTCGCATCGCTGCCAGATAAATGATGGCTGGTTTTTTGAGTTGGTATAATAGCGTGGTGAGCATCAACTTTTTTGTCGTTCCAAGCTTTTGATTTTCGCTTTAAATCAAACTGAGTTTGACTGAATACACTGCCTTGTTGACCCAGATGTTGGCTATTAGTCAAAATGGCACTGTGCACGTCTTTAGCCTGGCCAAAATGGCTAAGAGGTAAGTAACGACTATCTGAACGGGGGTAAGTGATTAGTTTGTGGCGTTCGTACAAACCTTGGCAAATATCCAATACCTGCTGGGCACTTAAACCAAAGGATTTACTGGCATCAATTTGTAAAGATGACAAATTATAAGGCAGTGGCGGTGCTTGTTTCTTATGCTCACGTTTAAGGCTTTTTATCAATGCTGGCTGCTGGCTGACACGCCCAACAACATTCTTCGCCAGCGCCTGAGATAGATTCCGGCCCAGATCGTCGAGGTACTTGGCACATTGCTCACTGGGCTGCCACTTTGCTTTAAAACTCTCACCTTTATCTGTTTCCAAGCAGGCCCAGACCTCATAGAACGCTTTACTAACAAACGCCTCTATGGCGTTATCACGCCGTACAACTAAGCCCAACAAAGGTGTTTGTACCCTACCCACAGATAACACACCTTTATATCCTACTTTTTGACCTTGCAGTGTATAAGCGCGGGTTAAGTTTATGCCATATAACCAGTCAGCACGCGAGCGGGCCAAAGCGGAAGTAGACAGAGGTATAAATTCTCGATTACTACGTAATTTGCTCAATGATTGTTTAACTGCAGAGGGATTTAAGTCGTTAATTAAACAACGCTGAATACTGTTTTTTTTGGCTCCCGTCACCCCTAAAAAATTAATGACCTCATCAACCAATAACTGACCTTCACGATCGGGATCACCGGCGTGAACCAGTTGTTCAGCTTGCTTAACTAAACCGCGCAACACACCAAGTTGTTTGGCAGTTTGCTTTTTAACTGCCAGTTTCCATTGCTGGGGAATAATGGGTAGATGTTCATGACTCCACTTTTTAAAGACAGGGTCGTAAGCCTCTGGTTGCTGTTGTTCAAGTAAATGCCCTATGCACCAACTTACAGTGTCGCCATTAGCCGCACTAATATAACCATCACCTTTTTTATGAGGCTTGGGTAATACATCGGCAATAGCACGACCTAAACTTGGTTTTTCGGCAATAAAAAGACGCATACAACCTATCAACATGTTTTTTTATACAGTAGTGTGTTTTTATCGTTTGGGCAAGGTTTAATGCTAATGGAGACTGATTGCAACTGATGATCTATTCAGTTTGTTATCATTTGTTAAGCCGTGTTCCGACACGGAATAGTCAGCTGCCCCTACATACTAAGATTTTATACAGCGTATAGTTAATTTTAATACATGGATCATCAAATGTGATTGAGCTCATAAAAACCTTATACATTCAATAATATAGAAGTATTTAATGATTAACTATGAGCAATAAAATCAACATAGTTCTCCTTATTCATTGTATTGATTGACTGTGTTGATTAATTGCCGAGCGTTATATTAATTCGCGTCATTCGACAAGGCATTGTCAACAATCCTAGCCGTAACAATTCCCATTTGTTAGAGTCATGACACAAACTAATAATCATGGAAACTTCAAACAATGTCTGAGGTGAATAATTTTAAAGCATTGCTGGTAGAAGAAACAGCCAACAAACAATTTACTTTGAATATAGTCAATCGCTCAGTAACTGACTTACCTGAGAATGACCTACTTGTTAACGTACACTATTCATCATTAAATTATAAAGATGCTTTATCTGCTAGTGGCAATAAACGGGTCAGCAGTCATTTTCCTCATACACCGGGAATAGATGCAGCAGGTATGGTTATAAGTGATAAGTCAGGTACTTTTTCACCCGGAGATGAAGTATTAGTATTTGGTTATGATTTGGGTATGAATACCCCAGGCGGCCTAGGGCAGATGATTTCTATCCCTGCAAACTGGGCAGTCAAACGTCCAGAAAATTTGTCTTTAAAAGAAGCCATGACTTATGGAACTGGCGGGTTAACGGCGGCGCTTTGTGTGCAAAAACTAGAAAAAATGGGTGCCCGCCCTGAAGATGGTCCAGTTGCGGTGACAGGTGCAACAGGGGGTGTAGGCAGTATCAGTATCGCCTTGCTCAAACAATTGGGTTACAGCGTGGTAGCGTTTTCAGGTAAACCTGAACAAACGGAACATTTAAAATCTATTGGTGCTGATGAAGTATTGCATCGTGATGTACTCATTGAAGCGGCAGACTTACCAATGGGTAAAGAGAGATGGGCCCATGGAATAGATACCTTAGGCGGTGACTACCTTGGCAATCTGTTAAAACAAATTAAATCAGGGGGTGGCGTATCGGCGTGCGGTCTGGCCGCTTCTGATTCACTTTCATCTTCTGTGTATCCCTTTATTATCCGAGGGGTGTCTTTACTGGGTGTGGATTCGGTATATATCCCACTAAGTGATAAACAACATATCTGGCAACGCGTCGCTAGCGATATGAAACTTCCAAATCTTCAAGACTTATGTGAAGAAATATCCTTAGAACAAACACCTGAATACCTGCAACGTTTTATGCAAGCGAAGGTAGTGGGTCGGTATTTGGTCAACCTAAATAATTAAACGGTTAAGCAATAAAAGTACCCATGACACTGGAGCTAGCTCCAGTGTCATTCTGCTATGCAACTTAGCAGTTACAAGAAACTAAGATGCCTGAAGATGATCGCAATAGTCACTCATCCTAGAAGCACGCTTTACTCTATTAGCTCTATTTGCTTCATCAACTACATCAGCTACCTCATCTAAATGAAGCCATACACAAATATCATAACGACTTTCTGGAGGGCATCACTACGTTAGCGAATATTAACCCTGCCACTAAAGACATCAATATCAAAAAAGTTTCCTGGCCAATGTGATCAGTTTTAATAATGTCTTGACCTGAGATAAACGAATTAAGTCCAATATATGTTTTTGAACCTGGAACCAACACGATTAAACCAGGCATAGCCACTATGGTAGAAGGCGCATTAGCGATGCGTGAAAACATATTTGCAAACACGCCTAGTGCAAATGCGCCAACAAACGCCCCCAGTCCATTTTCAAGATAGCCTGAGCTCCAGGTCGAGGCTGCATAAGCAATAAAAGTCGATGTGATTGCCCAGGGAGCATGTTTCATAGGTGTACGGAATATAGCAATCAGACCTACGCTAAGCATGAATACGCCCAACCAGTTTACCCACAAAGACAGAGTAACTGCCATTGCCAGCCCTTGTTGACCAAACAATTGGTAACCCAAACTAACACCTAAAAAAGCACCAAAATATAGTTTAAATAGCTGCATCGTGGCATCCATTACACGTGCCGTTCCCGATACCAAATTGCGTGAGGATAATTCAGCTAAACCTATGGTCAATGACAAGCCGGGTACTAAGATGATTAAAGAGGAAAGAATGATCAGCCATATATTAAACCCTGATGATGAATAATGGTTAATAACGCAGGTCATAAAACCTACCGAAAACGAAGCGACAGGCTCCAACATCAAGCTAACCCGTTTTGAACGTAATGCCCATAACGTCCAAAAGTAGACCATCACTCCCAGCAAACCAGAATAGATAATTTCTGACCAACCAGCTCCCATTAGCATGGCAAATGCGCTTGTAGACAAGCCAAAAGCAACGCCTGTTAAGCTTTTACCATAGGGGCTGGGCATGACGTCAATTTCATCCAAATGCTTATCTGCTTCTGCAAGCGATATATCGCCAGATAACAACTGATAAGCTAATTCATCAGTTCGGGACAGAGAATTCATATCCAGCTCACCCGGTTGCATACGGGCAGAGTGGTTATATTCATCTTCATGACGATCACTCCACAGCACGATAGATAAGGTGGTGGGTGTGGAGTTAAATGACGCATGCAGGCCAAAATGCGTGGCAATTTCAGTTAAATACGCTTCCAATCGAAAAGATGGCGAACCGTATTTGTGCAACATTTTACCTAGTTTAAGGATAAAACGACGTATTTGGATAAACTCTAACGTGTCCATTTTTTTACTACTACTTCAAAAATTAACGTAATGCTGAGGGCTCTGAAAACCAAAT
>JBNMPD010000102.1:0-10726 GCA_051276225.1 Flavobacteriales bacterium | reverse complement strand
TCACAAACCTGACCAACGAGTCATGTATAAAAATCTACATTGAGAACTGACTTTTAGCAAGTTCGCTGGTATCTTTCGTACCAATTAATTTCTTTTTTTAATGGTTTGTTATGTCTACCCCTTTAGTTATTGCCATTTCAGGCGCGTCTGGTTCTGGTAAGTCTTTGTTTACTGAGAATTTATTAAAAGAGTTCTCTGAAGAAGGTAAACCTGTTCAAATTTTACGAGAGGATCATTATTATCGCTCTCAAGACCATTTACCCATGGTTGAACGAGAAAAAAATAATTATGACCACCCAAAAGCTTTTGAACATGAGTTATTAGTTGAACATTTAAAAGCATTGAAAAGCTGGAAGTCTATCGAGTATCCACAGTATTGTTATAAAACACATACTCGTCTTGAAAAAACCGAAACGTTAATTTCAGCCCCAGTAATCATTATTGAAGGCATCATGCTGTTGGCTAATGATGCTCTTCAACCCCTGTTTGATATAAAAATATTTGTCGATACACCACTAGATATCTGTTTATTACGTCGTATGAAAAGAGATATTGCTGAAAGAGGTCGTACCCTAGAGTCTGTGGCCAAACAATACGAGTTGACTGTTAAGCCCATGTATCACCAGTTCATTTCTCCTAGCCGCTTTACTGCTGATGTAATTGTCACGCAAGGCGGTAAAAACCGGATTGCACTTGATGTAATAAAATCTCACATTCAGCAAAGCCTGCTCTAAATCAGCAGAATATTATAGATAACTAATAAAAATAAAAAAGGAAATCATATGGTTAGTCTAATAGGCGTAGCGCTAATGCTACTCATTGCATTTACATTGTCATCCCACAGAAAAGCGATCAACTGGCGCACAGTTGGCGGAGCATTCGCTATTCAGGCCTCTGTAGGCGCATTAGTGCTGTATTTTCCACCGGGCAAACAATTTCTGCTGTCATTAACAAGTTATGTGGAAAATATTATTAGCTATAGCCAAGATGGTATTACTTTTATTTTTGGTCCGTTAGGTAATAAATCGATGGGGTTTATCTTCGCCTTTAATGTGTTGCCAGTGATTATATTTTTCTCTTCACTGATCACTGTTTTATATCACCTGAAAATTATGAATGTCATTATTCGAGTTATTGGTGGGTTTTTGCAATACTTCCTTAAAACCAGTCGCCCAGAGTCTATGTCTGCTGCAGCCAATATTTTTGTCGGTCAAACCGAAGCACCATTAGTAATTAAACCTTATATTCCTAATTTAACGCGATCTGAACTTTTTGCCGTAATGGTCGGCGGTTTAGCTTCCATCGCTGGTTCAGTTATGGCGGGTTACGCAAGCATGGGTGTTGAAATAGAATACCTTCTAGCAGCGAGCTTTATGGCAGCACCCGGTGGTTTATTAATGGCTAAGATTATTATTCCCGAAACAGAACAAGTCAAAAATGAACTTACTGAAAAAGAACAGCAAGACAATGAATACGCTAATATTTTTGATGCTGCGGCCAGCGGCGCGGCTAATGGTTTACATCTAGCATTAAACGTTGGCGCAATGTTATTAGCCTTTATTGGTTTGATCGCATTATTAAATGGACTCATTGGCTGGGGTGGCAGCTTCTTTGGTGCCGAAGATATAAGCTTTCAGGTTATATTAGGCTACGTCTTTCAGCCGATTGCTTGGACACTAGGTGTGCCATGGGAGGAAGCAAATATAGCTGGTAGTTTTATTGGCCAAAAAATGGTGGTAAACGAATTTGTTGCTTACCTTGATTTCCTCAAGCATCAAGACCAACTTTCTCCTATTACTCAAGCAATCGTTATATTTTCTCTTTGTGGGTTTGCAAATTTTTCATCTATTGCCATATTAATGGGTGGCATAGGTGCTATGGCCCCAACTAGGCGTAAAGAAATTGCCCAGTTGGGTGTAAAAACAGTACTAGCCGCTACTCTGGCCAATTTAATGAGTGCAGCTTTGGCAGGGTTCTACCTTAGTCTTTAGATAGAAAACAAGTAGAGATAAAAATATGATGGAATTAGTAGCAGTCGATTACAAAGCACCCAATGCAGATAAACTTTTTGTAGAATCTTTACATAAAACTGGCTTTGGTGTTTTGAAAAACCACCCAATTAGTCAGGACAGGGTCAGCAGTATTTATGAACGTTGGCAGGCTTTTTTTAATAGTGAAGAAAAAAATCAATTCACCTTTGACAAAGATACCCATGATGGATTTTTTTCTACTGAAATATCAGAAACGGCTAAAGGCTTTGAGAAAAAAGACATTAAAGAATATTTTCATTTTTATCCTTGGGGTCGTTGCCCAGACGCATTAAAACAAGAAATAACAGATTATTATCGAGACACAAATGCATTAGCTTCTGAGCTACTTGCATGGGTTGAGAAGTATTCACCTGCAGAGGTCTCAGCAAAATACACCCAATCTCTGTCAAGCATGGTTACTAATAGTGAACAGACTATGTTACGAATTTTGCATTATCCGCCTCTAGATGGTTCTGAAGAGCCCGATGCAATTCGTGCAGCTGCCCATGAAGATATTAATTTACTCACCTTATTACCATCGGCCAATGAACCAGGTTTACAAGTAAAAGGTACAGGTGATTCATGGATAGATGTGCCCTGCGATTTTGGTAACTTAATCGTGAACATTGGTGATATGTTACAAGAAGCTTCTGGTGGATATTTCCCATCAACCAGTCATAGAGTTGTTAACCCACAAGGTAGTGATCAAACAAAAGCGCGAGTTTCTTTACCTCTATTTTTACACCCTAATCCAGAAGTTGTGTTATCAGAAAGATATACAGCTCAAAGTTACCTTAAAGAACGTCTAGAAGAGTTAGGCGTCGCTTAATTAGAGCCTTTGAAAGAATGGCCGCCTGCAGTAATAATCAGGCGGTTTAGGAGAGTGGGAATTTTAAGTTTCTGATTGTTATTTTTAGTACTTATTTCTTGTTGTTTGTAAACATTCATGCGCACCTCTAACAGACAACATCTACAAACGGCTAAGAAATTCTAGTTTGCTTTGATACTTATCTTCATCATGTTTATTACCGGCTTTATTTTTAGCCTGTTTAAAATAACGTTCACTTTGCTGTAACTCGCCAATTTCATAATAAGCGCGAGCAAGCCCAAAATAGACTTCATGTTTACCTTTATCTAATGCTAAAGCTCTACGAAAATGAGTAAGAGCTTGGTGCCAATGTTTTTGTTCCATTTCTTGCTCACCCAAATTGACATGGTAATAAGGATTGTTATTTCGTTGAGCATCCACTTTTACCAAAATCTTTTCAGCCTCTTCATTACGTCCAGTAAACGTATACAAGTAAGCAAGGTTTTCAAGGGCCGTCAAACTATCAGAATTGATAACAAGTGCATGTTGATATGCTTTTTCAGCTTGTGGGAAAAGCTCACTTAGTCGGTAGAGAATACCAAGGTTGACCCATGCAGAATCAAAGTTAGGTTTGATCATCAAAGCTTTTCGGAAGTAAGCATAGGCCGTCACATACTCTTTATTCAAAAAAGCATCAGCCCCCTTGTTGTTATAAAACATCGATAAAACGGCTTGTTTACTCACTACTTTTTTGGGGAACCCGTATCTTAAGGGCTGTGGATCAAAATCTACCTGATAACTTTGGCTACTGAGTACAAAAACATCGGCTTGTTTTGGAGCCAGAATTTTAATATTGATATGACCATTTAGCAGACTGAAGCCAGCACGCCTAGTCCAATATTCTGGTATAATTATCTCCTGAAAGTAGGCATTAAACCCCGCTTCGCTTGCTAAGGCATAGGTCATAATAGACAGTGATAAACAGTTCGCAGCTTGGAAATGAAAGGTGTCATTTGCATTGGTATTTGCATCGCCTTGATAGAGTAAATTTAATTCAGAGCGGTCGAATATAGCTTTTACCAATGCCTCCATTTGAGCATTTTTATTATCCAGTGGCTTAAGAGTAGAGGCTACAAAAGCCTTGGCGATATCATCTAAATGGAAAATTTGTTGTTCTGACTGGATGCTGACTTCTGCAAAACCTGAAAAACCTTGGTCATATAACAAATGCTCAGAAGGGGGGATTTTGACTATTGCAGACTGACATGCTGAAAAAAATAAACTAACAATAATCGAAATGAGAGCATTCTGAATCAATGAAAGTTGGTGCATAATAAACACTCATAGCAGAATAAACATTCTATTAACATAGCTGTCATTAGCCATAACTGCTAATTAGTTCATCGTAAAAAATAGATAATTCGCCCTCATATAATGCTGGCTAACATATCAATTTCCACCTGTTACGCAATTTGTACCTACTCAGTTATTAGGTTTTTTTTAACAAGCATCAAGTAATAATAGCTGTGTTAATCATTACCTAATTCCTAACCATAGTTCACCTTGGAGTAGCTTTCATTTACCTTTAAAGCGCGCCGTTATGCTCATCCCACACATCGGTAAGAGCCTGACAACCAATAAATATTTAGCTACCAGCAAGGTATTCGTATTTCTCATACATTACCTGACGTTGATAAAAATATCTGTTGTTGCTACAAAGCCTCACAAACTTTGAGTATCGCACTTATATTTTTTGATTAACTCAAATTTCAAACCTTTGAATTGTTTTATAACACTAGCAGACGTAATAGACTTAGGAATCATTCCTTTGACTAATTGTGAGTAAAGAAGACGATATGAAAGTAGCTATTTTAGGTGCCATGGATGAAGAAATAACCCTTATTCGTGCATCACTAGAAAATTGTCGAGAACAACATTTTAACCACCTTACGGCATACATTGGCAAACTGGGTGAGGTAGAAGTGGCTTTGGTCAAATGCGGAATAGGTAAAGTGGCGGCATCTGTATCAACAAGTGTTGTGATCCATCATTTCGCCCCCGATTTTGTCATAAACACCGGCTCAGCTGGCGGCTTTTCACGTCAACTTAACATTGGCGACATTGTAATAGCGACTGAGTTACGCCATCACGACGCAGACTTAACTCACTTTGGCTACGAATTTGGTCAAACTGCAGGTATGCCAGCATATTTTGAAACTGACAAAAACTTACTTGAGCACGCCGATCAGGCTGCAGCTAATCTACAAGATGTACAGGTACAACAAGGGCTTATTTGTACTGGGGATTCCTTTGTGGGAAGTGATGAAGCCGCAGCGGTTATTAGACAAAACTTCCCTTCTGTTTGCGCAGTAGAAATGGAAGGTGTAGCCATTGCTCAGAGCTGCTATTTGTTGGGCACACCATTTTTGGTGATCCGCTCATTGTCAGATATTGCCGGCAAAACCTCGACCGTTTCTTTTGAAACATACCTCGATCAAGCAGCCAAAAATTCAGCCACCCTTGTGATGCAAACTATTGCAAGATTAGTCTAGTGCAAAGCCTTATCAATGCCTTATTAAGTGAGTGTTTTTTGCCATTTTGGGTATTGTTATTGGTTATATTGATTGAACGTTACTTACCTTGGCTTGACAAATTTCACCCGATTAGCTTTATAAAAGTATTAGCAATAGGTATGCAGGCTAAAGTACTTTTTGTCGAACGAAACTCCATTGGACAACAAAAGATATCTGGCGCGTTAGCTTGTATCGTTCTGCTACTACCTTTTTGTAGCATACTAGTGGTGTTTAAATATTTGTCTGTATACCCTGTTTTTTTTGAAGCCTTAATGTTACTTATTGCTTTGCGCTTCAAAGACATTATTAAACAAACATACAGAGTCACTGCGGCATTAGCCAAACAGCAAAAAATGTTGGCACGACATGCATTATCACAAATAGTCTTAAGGGAAACACAGAAAATGTCATCCTTAGGCATGGTTAAGGCCAATGTCGAGTCAGTATTATTACGCTACAGCTATCAGTACTGTGCTGTGATTTTCTGGTATTTGATAACGGGAGGAGTGGGCGCCCTAACCTACCGTTTAATTTACGAATTATCTTTGTGTTGGAACAATAAGTTACTTAGATATAAATATTTTGGTCAGCCTGTAAGACACGTTGTTAGCGTATTACAGTGGTTACCTAGCAAGTTAGCCTGCTTAAGTATCGTGTTAGCTGTCAACATTAGCCAAGGCTCAACGGCGTTATTTCAGCGCAGCAGTTATCAATGTAATCATTTATTTATTTTAAACTTGTGTGGAGCAAGTTTAGGCATAGAACTCGGTGGACCAGCTTACTACGAAAAGCAAAAAGTTCGCTCCAGCAAATGTGGTGGAAGCAGGCCGGTCGTACTAGCGGATAATACTAGAACTATAGCTGCAACAGATCGTGCAACATGGGTGTGGTTATCCCTCTATTTTATGGGCTGTGCGTTATCATTTTTAGTGACTAGGTAATAAGCGTTTCAATTGCTAATCCCCTTTACACTGTGCAACGTACTATTTATTATGAACGCTCATCTAACCAGACACAGAATATTTTATGTTTAATCACGTTACCTTTTGGGTATTGAGCTTGCTAAGTTTTGTGGCTTACTCTGCCAACATCAATAATATTAGCCAACAAGAATTACTCGATGCAGACACAAACAATGTAATCATAGTAGATGTGCGTACACCTGCAGAATTTCAACAAGGGCATATACCGAATGCGATAAATGTACCTTTAAGTGCGATTATTGAAGATCCTACTATTTTAATGTCTTCGAAGGAAAAACCAATCGTACTTTATTGTCGTTCCGGTTACCGAGCAGGTAAAGCAGCCGAGACCTTACAAAAAAGTAGCTACCAAAATCTTCGACATCTCGAGGGTGACATGCAAGGTTGGTTAAAAGCAGGTTTATCTGTTGAAAAGTAATCTTAGAATATTTTTTTGGTGAATTTGATAATATAAAAGTTGTGAATTTGAGAGTCTGAGAATTTGTTAGTTTAAGAGATAGGTAGCATTTATTTATGGATATCACCCTAACCACCCCGGCAATGTTATTTCCAGCCATATCCTTGTTGCTGCTAGCTTATACCAACCGTTTTTTAGCGCTTGCAAGCATTATAAGAAATTTTGACTTAAGTGGTAGCAACGAAAATGATCAGGAACAAATCGAAAATCTTCGCTCACGCATTCAGTTAATTAAAAATATGCAAGGAGCTGGCATGGGAAGCTTTTTCTTATGTGTATTGTCTATGTTAGCTATTTATGCTGAATATCAGACGATAGGAAGCTCAATCTTTGCCTCTAGCCTAGTGTTATTATTATATTCTTTATGGTTATCGGTAAGAGAAATTCACATTTCTGTTGAAGCTCTGGATATGTATCTAAGTAATTTAAATTTACCACCTAAAAAACGTGCTTGGTCTAAAATTAAGACTAATCGATAAAGCTAAAATAATACTGATTAGAATGTAGTTGGTATGTAATTAATTAGGCCAGTTTCTTACAAAATTGGCCTAATTATTTTTTATTTAAAGGTTATACGAGCAAATTTTCGTTTCCCAACTTGCAACACCACCTCTAATGGTTGGTCAAACTGATGTTTAATATTATCGACTTTTTCACCGTCAATCTTCACCGCGCCTTGTTTAATCATTCGCATGGCATCAGAGGTTGAATTGACTAAGCTGGTGTCTTTCAATACATTCGCAATCATTAGGCCTTCGCTTGGTAGAGAAAACTCAAACGCAGGCATTTCATCTGGAATGGCGTTTTTCTGAAAGCGTTGAATAAAATCTTGATGTGCCGACTCCGCATCTTGTTTATTATGAAAACGCGTAATCAACTCCTTCGCTAAATCGATTTTTGTATCTCGTGGGTTAGCCCCTGCTTCGACATTTTGTTTAATGGCTTCGATTTCATTTTTAGGAGTAAAACTCAATAAATCGTAATATCGCCACATTAAATCATCTGATATCGACATTATTTTGCCAAACATGTCATTGGGTGCATCAGTAATTCCAATATAATTACCCAAAGATTTCGACATTTTTTGAACACCATCTAACCCTTCAAGTAAGGGCATCATCAATACTGTTTGTTGTCTTTGTCCTTCAGATTTTTGTAGCTCTCTGCCCATCAGTAGGTTGAATCGTTGATCTGTGCCACCTAATTCAACATCCGCATGTAACGCAACTGAATCCCAACCTTGCACCAGAGGATAGAGAAATTCATGGATAGCTATAGGTTGCCCAGTGGTATAACGTTTTTTAAAATCGTCCCTTTCTAACATACGCGCAACCGTCTGACTAGAGGCTAGTTTTATCATGCCTGCGGCACCCAATTTATCCATCCACTGGGAATTAAATCGAATAGTCGTTTTTGCTGGGTCGAGGATTTTAAATACTTGCTCTTTGTACGTTTCAGCGTTGGCCAATACGTCTTCTTTTGTTAATGGCTTTCGGGTGATGTTTTTTCCCGTAGGATCGCCGATCATACCGGTGAAATCACCAATCAGAAATATGACCTCATGGCCTAGCTGCTGAAAAGTCCTCAGCTTATTAATTAAAACAGTATGACCTAAATGCAAGTCTGGCGCGGTAGGATCGAAACCGGCTTTGATTTTTAATGGTTTACCTTCTTTTAGTTTGGCAATCAGTTCATCTTCTAATAATATTTCTTCTGCTCCGCGCTGAATTTCAGCCATTGCACTTTGCCAATCTGTCATTTTTATAACCCTGTTAAAAATATACCTTTTACACTGTTAGTTATATTTTACTTGCCAAGCCCTAGCAATGAAAGGGTTATGACATTCTTTACGATAACTAAAAGTAATTTTATACATAGAATAAACGGCTCAAAAACAAGCTGCAGCTGGAAAATCATCTGTAATCCATATATTCTTCATTTATGTTTTGTATTTCGTGTTGTATTTGTGATTAAAAAGGCCTTCAAAAACCTGCCTAAGCCACACAGATTGGTCATATCTGCGGTGGCTGGTTGTTTATTTATTTTGTTTCTTTTCCCATCTGAACCGGTCAGTGCGCTCAAAAATACAGACGCTACTTTAGAGATTGGTAAACGGTATGACCTAGAAATTAATTTCGATAACTTCTCTGTTGAAAATTATTCTGGTCTTAAGGAAATAGATGAAGTTAAGTCAGTTGTTGTCAAACAAGGCGATAACTTGGCGATGATATTCAAACGTAATGGTTTGTCACCTCAGCAAACTTATCATGTCAGCAAAGCAGGCGAACTAGCCAAAAAACTCCTTAAAATAATGCCTGGTGAGGTATTAGAATTACAAATAAACCCTCAAGGCCAGATGACTTCGCTAGAATACCCATTTTCAAGCACTAGTACCTTGATTGTCAGTAAAGCTGAGGATAATACGTACACCAGCAAAATTAAAACTATCGAAGTTGATACCCGTTTAAATTACACCCAAGGTGACGTGACCAACAGTTTTTGGAATGCTGGCCTAAAGGCCAATTTAACTGATAACCAAATCATGCAAGTAGCAGGTATTTTTGGGTGGGATATAGATTTTGCCTTAGGTCTTAGGACAGGCGATAGTTTTTATGTGATGTTTGAAGAACAGTACATAAATGGTGAATTTATTGAAAACGGAGACATAGTCGCTGCGCAGTTTATCAATCAAGGTGAAGCGTATACAGCCATCCGTTACGATGATGGAAATTTTTATACGCCTGACGGTCGCAGTATGCGCAAGAGCTTTTTGCGTGCACCCGTCAATTTTAGATACATCAGCTCAAGCTTCAAGAAAAACCGCTTTCACCCCGTTCAAAAACGCTGGAAAGCACATAGAGGTGTCGACTACGCTGCTGATCGTGGCACACCGGTCATTGCTGCAGGTGATGGCAAGGTCATTAAATCAGCCTATGACAAATACAATGGTCATCATGTATTTGTTCAACATGGTGAAAAATATGTGACCAAATATTTACATTTTACTAAGCGCAAAGTAAAAAGAGGCCAAACAGTTAAACAAGGGCAACTGATAGGCACGGTAGGATCGACAGGTTTGGCTTCAGGGCCACATTTGCATTATGAATTTTTAGTCGATGGAGTACATCGCAACCCACGCACTGTCAACTTGCCAAAAGCCGAACCAATTGCCAAAAAAGAGAAAGCGAAGTTTATAGATATCGCCACAATCAGATTACAGCAGTTAGATAATAACAAACGTATTATGTTGGCAATGAATTAGGGGCTTAACATGCCACAACTATATTTAGGATTAATGTCTGGCACCAGTATCGATGGAGTTGATGTTGCCATAGTCGATTTTTCTGGCTCTCATCCTAGGCTGCTAGACTGTCAAACCTTTCCTTTTCCATCTGCCTTATCTAATGAATTGCACCAACTGTGTGCGCCTAGCAAAAATGAAATAGAGCTAATGGGTCGTGCGGATAGAGCTGTAGCTAAGGTATTTGCTGAGGCGTCACTGCAGTTACTAAAAGACAATTATATTCGCCCCGATCAAATCATAGCAATTGGATCGCACGGACAAACTATTAGGCATATACCTTTCGGGGAAAACAGTTTTAGTATACAAATTGGCGATCCCAATACCTTAGCCATATTAACGGGTATTGACGTCATCGCCGACTTTAGGCGAAAAGACATCGCCTTAGGAGGTCAAGGTGCTCCCTTAGTACCGGCTTTTCACAAAGCGGTGTTTGCCGACCTAAAAAAATCAAGGATTGTCGTCAATATTGGTGGAATTACGAACATTACTTATCTACCAAAATGTGATTCTGATGATATTATTGGATTTGACACTGGTCCTGGCAACACCTTGTTAGATGCTTGGTGTAGAA
>JBNMPD010000101.1:0-10727 GCA_051276225.1 Flavobacteriales bacterium | reverse complement strand
CAGAACATCGAATGCTGGTCACCAATTGTAGAGGTAAAAAGTTACCAGATTGCAGTTGCAGTTGACTACTTTTTACCACTTGGTTGATAAGTTTAACTTTATATCACCTCTCAACATTCTATTTTTTGATTGGGAATCTTAATGCTCAGAAAGAAAAAATGAAATTTTTAACCTGCTTTTGCTCTGAGAACTCAGTGGTTAAAACGCTTTTATCTTTTTCTAGACTAGCTGCTACCAACTTGGATCTGCTTTTTAGTTTGAAGTCTTTCGATAATCAAAAAATCTGTTCTATTTTTTGACTTAAGAGGAGGCTTAACGGTTATTTGGCCAAAATATATAAGATTTCTTATTTTGACAAACAATAACATTCATCGTTTTGAGTTTACGACACAAGAAGAAAGTTTTAGTTGTTAACTAATAGATCTTATAGGTTTTTATCTGTGATTAAAATATAGTAACATTCGCTTAAAATTTAGTTTTCTAATAAATTCTATAAGGAGGGTAGATATGAAGTTTTCTGAAAATTCGACTCAAGCAACAGACTATTTGCGCCAAGCAATACCAATGATGGTAAAATACAAAATTGTTCCAAATACACTTAATTATACATTGTGGTATAGCTATTGTTCCAAAAGTTTTTCCATCATTAAATGAGCAACTGGATAAAACAATAAAACGTTTCGGTACTTGTCCCTCCAAAATAGCAGAATCACTATTTTTTCGTCATATTAGTCAGTTAGATGATGATAATAAAGAACAATTAATTCATCTCCAAAAAACTTTCTCACATATGGTTGATGATCTATCAGATTCAATGGATCACACGGCCCAACAAACGAACAGTTATTCGCAAGCGTTGATGAAAAACTTGTCTGAACTAAACTCTCATGATGTACAAAATACCATTGCCCCAGTTCTGAATAAATTAAGTGCGAATGCCACTGCTATATGCGCCGCTAATGAAACGTTTCAAGGTCAACTTTCCGCCGCACAATCTGAAATTAATAGATTAAAAGCTGAACTTGAAAATAGCAAAAAAGAAGCCAGCACAGACCCACTCACTGGGCTCTATAATAGGCGTGTATTTGAGGCTATTTATAATCAATTTGTTGATGATAAAAATAACCAAGACGAAATTACCCTGATCATGATGGATGTTGATAAGTTCAAAGCATTTAATGATATACATGGGCACTTAGTGGGAGACCAAATTCTTAAATTCATCGGTCAATTATTGAAAAAAGAGTGCATGAAGCCTATTTTACCAGTACGACTAGGAGGAGAAGAGTTCGCTCTTTTGTGTCCTAATTTAAAACTTGAACAAGCGCAAGTCATTGCTGAAAACATTAGGACTAAACTAGCATCAATGCCTTTTAGTAGTAAACGTACAGGGGAGAAAATACCACCTGTCACTGCTTCTTTTGGTGTTGCACAAAAAAGGCCCTTTGACAATTTATTGAATATCATTGAAAGAGCCGATCAAGCCCTTTATGCGGCTAAGAATGCGGGTAGAAACCAAGTTAAACTAGCGATGAACTAACTCTATGTACCACACTTGGTGACATCTGCAGTGCATCTGCAGTAGAAAGTTTTTATTCACTCATCCCAATTTTCAAAATATTTTGCACTATCTCTTTTAGGTTTAGCCAAAGGTTTAATCGGTGAAGTGCCTAAATAAAGGAAACCGACTATCTCGTCTTGCTCTGATAAATCAAAGGCTAGTTTGACGGTGGGATCTTTAGCGAAACTGCCGGTACGCCAAACGCCTGCAAATCCTTGAGCAACTGCTGCCATTTGCATAGCGTGTAAAGCGCAAGATGCTGAGGCGACTTGTTCTATCCATGGCACTTTATCATTTACGGTGTATTTGGATATCGCCACCATTACCATTGGCGCACGTAATGGTAATTGAGGTGCACGTTCAATTTCTTTTTCACTTTTATTAGCTGCAATAGCGGCTTGCTGGAATACTTCACCTAAGCGAACTAACCCTTGGTTTTGACAGACAACAAACTTCCATGGTGTAAGACATGCATGGTCTGGAGCGCGTAAAGCGGCTTGTTTAATGTTTTCTAGGGCCTGCCCTTCAGGGGCCGGAGCCTGTAATCGAGGTTGAGAGCTGCGGTTAAGTAATAAATCTAGGGCCTGCATCAAGTATCCTTATACATAAATAATACTCCTATCCTAATAAAAAACGCGGCTGAGCGCCGTTATTTTTTTATATCTTCGCGATATATCTCTTCGCTAAAAAATGATCAACACTGGTGAACTTACCACCACCAGTGAAAAACAATGAAAGCAACATGATAAAATAAGTCATCGCAAATTCGATTCCGTTGTTGAGTACCACAAATTTACCACTTGATGTGAGCCATTCATAGTTACCATGTTGCTGCAAAATACCTTTAACCGCGGACAATTTATCTGGCGCATTCATGACCGCTTCGTTTAGCATAATGGTGCCATCAGACATCCAACTGCTAGCATCAGCAATGGCTGCCCAACCATTTGGCCAGTGCACTGAAAATGCAGCCACTAACATAGTCACCATCAAAGGAATGCTTACCCAACGTGTTGCTAGACCCATTAACAATAATAGTCCGCCAACCAATTCAGTTGCAGTAGCAAGAAATGCTAGAACAAAAGGGAACGGCAAACCTAAACCATAATCAGCATTACCAAACCAATCTACAATCCCTTCAAAACGTTGATATTTAGTCCAACCTCCCTGGATCATAACGGGTGCTAAATAAAGCCTAAATAACAAAGGCGCGAGCCCATCAAAAATTAAACTTTTATCCAGTAACTTGTGCAAAGGGGTATTCATAAATTTTCCAAATAGTGTGGTCGCCTATAAGAGAGGATAAGGCAGCAAAACATTTCACCGGACTTCTATTAAGTTGCTAGGCATAGTTAATATTGCTTGAACATTTTCACATACTGATTTTAAAATTTGCTTTGTGAATACAAATAAACACATCCCAATACTGTTCTTGGCACTTATATTGCTGACTCACATGCAAAGCTTTAATTAAAGATACAAATTCTATGCGAACCTTATGTTTAATGTTCCTAATTGGCACCTTAGCCTCAGGTTGTGCAAAAACTGATGTGACAGTCTCAAACGCACACCCATCAAACACTCTGCATCGACATGTAGAAAAACTTGTTACGCAGTTATTAAGCACCTCTCAACTTATTGACAAAACTAACACTGTCGCTGTCGGCACAATATTACCGACAATGTATGCTAGCGGCGAGTCTTTGCCTTCCCGGTCAGCGTTAGGTCTACAAATTCAAGAAAGCTTAATGACCTTCGCCTCACAAGCCGGTCTAAAAGTCATAGAATATAAAACTATGCCGAACATAAAAATAAGCGCTCAGGCCGATAAAATGTTGAGCAGACAAGTGAATGAATTAAGTCCCACAATCACTGCAGACTATTTTTTAACAGGAACTTATACGCTGCAAGAAAACAACACCATAGTGAACATTAGATTAATACAGGTTCCAGAAAACATTGTACTGGCAGCGGCAACAGATTATGTACCAAATAACGTTATGTGGAGTTCGTCGAAGGTGGCCCTCAAAGATAACCAAATTTATCGAAACGGATATTAGGAGAGAAGAATGAAAATATCTAATCTGGCCTTATTGATATGTATGACACTCTTCGGATGCAGTTCTGTTGATAGTGGTTTATTCGATGACCAATCCACTGAAAATATTGAAGTACAACTATCTGAAGAAGAAAACCAAGCCTATTTGATGGTTCCTCAGCTGCCGAACACTATGAATCCATTAGAAGCAAGTGTCAGATTCCAAAAAAACTATAAAACATCTGCGAAAGTGGCAAACCCAGTTAGCATCACAGCATTGCAAAATAATGTTTCCCAAAGTCGAAATATCAATCATTATGTGCGAGGGATAATGCTGGATCTAATCTCTAACTTTAAGTATGTAGGATTATCTTCGAATATGGCTGTTAGCAGCTTTGTATTTTTAGATAGCGACTATGCGACATCAGATTTATTAGGTTTCCAAATTGCCGAAAGTTTTATTCATGAAATACACAAATTTGGCATTCCCATTATTGATTTTAAAGCCACGGGTAGTATGCGCGTTACCGAATCAGGTGACTTTGTACTAAGCCGAAATTATTTAGAGTTGCAAGCAGACCAGCCAATAAAATATGTGTTGTTAGGCACATTGGCCAAACATCAGGACGGAGTGCTAGTGAATGCTCGCATAGTCAGCATGGAATCCAAAGAAGTAGTGGCTACAGCTCAGGGCTTTCTGCCTTTGCATATAACAAAATCACTCATAAACAAGAAAATAAAAAATGAAATAAAATTGGTAAGTGATTAATTTTGATTTTTAAAGTGAGGGTACGCTCATAAAAATTGTGAACAAATAATAATACCTCACTTACATTATAAAATTAGATCTATTTAATTCTGTTCATTGTGCATATTAAGCAAATCACAAAGGATAATAAAAGAGACCCAAGTTAGTGATAAACAAAGTCATGAGATCAGAAAAACACTTAATAACGGTCTTGGCATGTAAAAATGTACAATCACACTTGTATCCATATTGAATAAAAATATCACACATTAATTCTGCGCTATTTTCTTTATCAAAAGGTCCACCACCCTTAAGCTATACTTTTTGTTGACCGGCAATACCTTCTTAATAATTGGAGTTAAACCATCAGTCACTTTGGTATAAAGCGGCTTTAGGATATTCCATCCTATTCGGGCACTCTTTTTTGTAAAAAACGAAGCAAGTTGTGCAAGGTCTGTGGCATAACGTTGCCGTATAGATCCCACATTTGGTGTTTAAGATGGCAACTGAGATAAACAAAGTCTGTTTTTTGTAGATTAGTATATTGCGATGGTAAGCTTTTCAAAGAGCATAACTTAACTATCTATTTGATAATCGAGATCAAATAAATACTCTAGGCCCCTTAAGGGCTCTACTGATAGCTTAGGCACTTTAAAATAATTAACATATTGATTTAATTAATCATAGTTAAATACTGACGTTTATAAATCGCTGTCACCTTTGTGCTAATTTTTAATTAACGCTCTTGAATAAGGATGTTGTCTGACAAGCTTTTATACTTTTAAGTAATGCTAACGGACTAAAAAGTCAGCAACATGTGTATCGTTAAACATTAATATTAAAAAATAGTGTATGGCATATATATTGCTGTTGTCTGGTTAAGAGAACGATTACAGTCATAAGGGGACCTAAAGTTGATAAAGTATTTTTTCACTACCTGCATTTTTTCATTATTAATGCTTAGCGGATGCTCAAGCATGCATGAGGAGACAAGCCCCCATAACAGCATGTTTCAGAAAGCAACTTTTACTTCATCCACTGAGACATTGACGTCAGATCTAAATGGCTACGTGAGGAAACTGATTGCTGAAATGGCACAAAATATGGACTCCATTGAATCTGTTGGACCTATTGCCGTTACAAATTTTGTATTTACCAACTCAGATTATCAATCTACCAATAAATTAGGTTATGCCCTTTCTGATATCTTTATGATGGAGTTACATCGATTTGGTTTTGAGACACTGGATTTTAAAGTAACAGATTATATTCGAATTACGCCTCAAGGCGACTTTGCAATGTCACGTGACTATTTAGAACTGCAAAACGACATATCGATTGATTATGTGCTGGTTGGGAAAATGACAGATTACAATAATGGCTATGTTGTTCATGCTCGGATTGTGGATATTAACAGTAAAAAAGTATTAGCATCAGGTGAGTCATTTATTCCAAATAAATTAGTTGGCAGGTTGATTAACAATAAACATATCCAAAAAACTGATTTCACTATTAAGGTCACTTCATGAGTGCGCAGCATTTTTTTAAGTTACTTTCAGTTTTAGTTTATACTTTTTGGCTCACAGGCTGTACATCTGTAGAAAACAATCAGAAAAAAACTTCAGAAAACCGTCTTTTAGAGTTTAGAGAAACCCTTGCCTCACAAACAGATAATCGTGATTATTCACTATTTACCCCTAGAAGTCATACTGTCAATCTGAATGATTATGTGCAGGAAATGATAATAGATTTTCAGTTAAATAGTCTATTTAATAAGCCAATAGCCATCACATCTTTCGTAGAATTTGATGAAACATTAACAAAAACAAATCAATTGGGAAATCAACTTGCTGAGACATTCTTAATTGAAATGGGTCAAGCTGGTTATTCAGTTGCTGATATAAATGCATCCGATGAAATATTATTAAATACCAACGGAAACTTTGCATTCTCCCGAAATCTGCAAATAAATACACATAAATTATGCTGCGTATTGTCTGGAAATCTGGTTTATCAAAGCAATGGTGTTCGAGTTAACGCTAAAATATTCGATATGCAAACACAAAGAATTATTGCCGCATCAAGTTTAGTTATTCCTTATTTTGTCGTTGAACATTTAGGTCAAACACAAATACCCTAGTCTTAATTGATTGCCAGAGACAACTCACTTTTCACGCATGGAGAAATAATGCAGTACACATATGTTTTTAACTTTTTTATTATCAAACGGGCAGGCTTTTAATCGATAGTTTGAAATTCAAACAGGTGGGATCTGAACAAGTTACTCTAGGTAACAAATTGGAGCAATAAAAACAAAGGTTGGGATTTAATTTTCTTCTACTACCAACCTTTATTTTAGTTAGAGCGATGGTGAGCCGCTATGGAATCTAAATTCTTTGTCTGGCATTTGAATAAGTTTGGCTTCTTTTTCACCAAAGAAATTAACTCTTTCATCAATGCTAGTGCCGCTAACTTTGGTGGCTAAAGTTAAATAATCTTGGAAATGCCTTGCTTCGCTGCGTAGTAATGATTCATAAAACTTCTCTAGTTCAGCATCTAAAAATGGGGCTAATTTAGCAAAACGTTCACAAGAGCGGGCTTCAATATAAGCCCCACAAATTAGCGTATCACTGAGTTTAGCTGGTTCATGAGTGCGTACACTTTTCATCATGCCTCTGGCGTAACCAGACGCAGTAATATTATCGTAGGTAACTCCCCTACTCTGCATTATTTCCCAAACTTGCTGAAAATGATGTAACTCTTCTTTAATTAACAACACCATCTTACCAATTAAATCATCACCATGTTCAAAATCAGATTTACTGATCAGTTTTTTTGACAAACTGATGTAATCACTAAAGTCACCATTGCCAATTTTTCGGTAAACAAAATCTTCATAAGGCTTTAACCATGCTAACAACGCATCACTACTTTGCTGATCTACTGCATAACGTCGTAAAAGCAACATGGCTGTCTGAGCAGCTTTGAGCTCACAATTAGCATGATCCCGTAGCAAATCGGGGAGGTTTTCTGGCTTAATCGCCTCATCAATCCAGGCTTGTGGGGTTGCGCAATAAAGAAAATTATTGATTGGATCTAGTAACTTTATAATACTCAAAACGGCACTCGCTTAAAATCCATCAATTAATAAATCCAACCCCGATGTGATCTCAGAACGATAAAGCTGTAAATCTTTTGGGGAAGCTGTTTTAATTTGTTTTTTAGAGATAGTGGCTATATCTAATAGATCAACATAGTAAGGCTCTTCGTCAAGCATAATTGGAATTTGTAATCCTTTTATAAGGTTTATCTCCGAGCAAGATTGGATAGTGGCAACTAGCATACTGTCCACCCCGTTAAACAAAGTATTGGTGAGAATAACAAGCTTTTGTCCATAAGCTTCGCATACTGAAAACTGTTGAAAACTCATAGTTGTCCAATATTCTCAGAAAAAGTACCATGTGCCTCAACTCTACGATTATGTTCTTCAAGTGCTTGTTTGTTTTCTTGTTGCCATCGCTCATATTTAGCCACTTTTATAGCTTTGACTAGTGCATCTTCCAAAATTGCAGACGGGCTTAATTTAAGTTCTTTCGCGTCACTTATTAGTTGAGCGTTTATGGACGTGTTACAAGATATTTTGTGATTAACTGACACTGTGAACTACCCCATACTGTATACGCGCTGATTATGCGCACTTTTGATGCGCAATCAAGTATTAATTACTACTGCAACATGTAATCAATCTATTTAAATAGATGCACACATAGGCTTTCAGCTTAAAATTAGCATGATCCCGAAGCAGAGTTAGAACTAATAATTTTTCGGTTAATAAGTGAATAATTTCTGCGAGTTTTCTCACCCCTTCTCTTATTTTTTCATTTGGAATACTCGTGATCCCAAGACGAAAACAGTTTTCTGGATGATCCTGTTTTGCAAAATAATGTTGTGTTTGTAATTCATTATTCGAGTGCGACATATGGTTGCGGAATACAAGAATTGCCCCGTTTTTTGTATCCACTATGGTGTAAGCCATCAATATTTCAGCTACCCGATCACTGTGACTATGTCAGTTTGAAATTACTAGATACATAACAGATAAAAATAAGGGAGCATAAATTTCTTAGTCGTTATAATAGTTCGTAGTTTAAGGGATTGGTGAATTATCAGTTTCAACAACTCAAGGATCTTTTATATTTAATAAGTAATTACCATCACCATCAATAGCATTGATGCGTAATGCATCAGGATTTGTATCACTTGCATCAGGGATCCATTTGCTTAAACATTTTCTGTTTTCAACACAGGGATCCGTTAACGCTTCAAGAAAGGTCACCAATTCTGCGACCTGAGTGTCGTTTAAGCTAATATTTTCGATGCTTGCAATACCCATCTCCCTGTTATCAACAAGTTTGTTGATGGCATTTTGAGTGTTAACAATCATATCAAATACTTGAATATTTGTAGGTAATTCAGAAAATTTATAGTTATCCAATTCTACTTGAGGGTTTAAATGAGTGCGGATTGCTTGTTCAAGTGATGCTGAACCCCCAGCATGTCCCCATGGACCTGTAGCAGTAACGTTAAGTAATGAAGGAGTTCTAAATGCATACTTGTCTTTTTCATCTCGTGTTTCACGAAATCGACCAAAGTCTTCAGTACCATGTTCGCCATCACCTTTACCTCGACCTATCTGTGCCATACCGATGACATGGAAATTTTCATCCGTGAAAAAATCGCCTGAATGACAAGCGTTACAGTTGGCACCATCATTTTGACTGGTATTAAAAAATAGTTTTGCACCACGTTTAGCTGCTTTACTAATGGCTGAGTCATCACCTTGCACGTAAGCTTTCCAAGGTGTTTCAACAAATACCTGTGAACGTTCATATTCTGCAATCGCCTCAGCAATATTATCAAACGTAATTAATTCTCTTGCTGTGCCATTAGGCGACGAAAGGCCTTTTCTAAACTCAGATAACCAGTTATTAACAATTAGCATTCCACCTAAAGGATTACCATAATCACCCAAACGCTGTTCTAAATTTTGCCTAACCTCAGCATTATTTGTACCATCAAAGGTGCTAAAGTTTTTCATTTCTTCTTTGGACGTGACCGGAAATCTAGCTTGTGCAGTCACTAAGTTTTGCCCTGCATTACTATCAACTTCTCCAAATGAAACATCTGGTGTACGAATACCTAAGTCGTCATTACCGACCCCCCCAGATGTTTCCCCTAAACTTTCGACTCGACCATCATGGAATAAAAAACGATCCCACATTGCGATATTAAAGGTTGTAGGTGCATTTCTTGGAACTGTAGGGCCATCATCAAAATGTTCACCATTTACACTGTGAAAACGCCCTGGGCCTAGTAGATCAGGTTCTTCGGCATCAACACCAATTGGCAAAGTTAAGTCATCCCCACCACCTAGTATAGGGTGGTGACAAGTGACACATCCTGAATCAAGATCGCCACCTAAACTTTTAGTAAAAAATAGCTTCATACCTAACTGGGCTTTAGGTTCTCCGATATTTGGTAGTGTTCTTCCTGTGCTCGGATCTCCTGTCATATTTTGAGAAACGATCAGTACTCTTAATTCTTGGTCAAGTATTTTATTCGTCTGTCCGGCCAGTGAAAGCTCGACAACATTGTCATTACAACACCAAAGCACTGAGGATAATGTGAACAGTAAGGTATGTTTTAGCAAGACTGATTTTTTGAAAGAGTGATAACGCATAACTTTTTAGTTCCATATGAGTTAAACAACATAAATACAGGAGCAAATTATTTTTGAATTATCTCGGTAAAGTACTATTTAAAAAAAAGAGTAGTGAAAACAAGAACGTTAACTACCAATTTTTTCAGTCAAGATGCGTATAGTCGTTTATTGTGTTATTCAAAAATGTAAACAATTATAATCTAGCGATGTTTTGAAAAACTTAATATACGTATTATTACTCGTTTTTTAATGTCTTAATGGCCCTCAAAGATGTTAGAAAATTGCAATACTTACTAAGAGATTATTGTTCAATATCTGTTATTGGCATGTCAGAAATCTAAACACGAAGCAAGGCATTCACCATGTAATCGAGGTGGAAAGATATACTATCTAATTGGTGCAAGTGCCAATCTAACGTTTGAGCTTAGGTGAATCATAATAGGTAATAAATGAAACAGTAATAGTAGGATTAGTAACACCTGCGGGGTCAAGTTGATGCTGAATACTTTGAAGGTATGTTCAAGCAAATATGAACATTATCACACATTAAATATCCCTCCTTAATCAGCACACCTCTTTGCCGAGTAAGTCGATAGAAAATTTCTCCTAGGTATTTTCGAATATTACCAATATATCAATTTACGTCTTTTTTTAGGCA
>JBNMPD010000100.1:0-10753 GCA_051276225.1 Flavobacteriales bacterium | reverse complement strand
TGTGCTCTAACCAGCTGAGCTATGTAGCCACTAATCACTCCGTCTCCGAAGTGGCGCGTATTATGCTGATCTAGCTTTTTCTCGTCAACCGTTTTATGACATAAAATGTCTGTTTGGTTAGATACTAAGCAAGAAGCTGAAGTTTTGTTTGTATGAAAGTCAATATGATATCGTTTAGTGATATCATTAATGCTTAAGCTCAAGGCAAAACGTATATTTTGGGCAACATTCGCTTATCTAATTAAATGAATTCGTATTTTTTACAGTGCTATGTCATTAGATAATTTGAGGTTTGCTCCTCAAATTATGCTTTAAACGTGTTTTGTTTATTATTTTTTTATACAAAACATTCGAAATAATGATTAACATTTATTACACAATTAGGGGTAACAATATGAGTAGTCGTTCACTGTATTATAAAGGTTATGCGGCCCGGATTGAGTTTAGTGCTGATAATGACCACTTTATTGGTCGCATAGCTGGGATTAACGATCAGGTAGAATTTTATGCTGATAACGTATCAGATCTAAAACTAGCGTTTGCAGTGGCGTTGGAAGATTATTTAGAAATGTGCATAAGAGTCGGAATACATCCGTCAAAACATTATTCTGGAAAGTTAATGTTGCGTATGCAGCCAGAAATACATACAGCGGTAGCGAAGGCCGCGCAGTTAAGCGGTAAAAGTATTAATCAGTGGGTGTCACAAGCACTCAGTAAAGCAGCGGGCATCTAGAGATCCAACGAGGTAGTTGTTCGAGCATTGTTTTGAGTCAATTATACACATAACATAAAAAGCAGGTAGGATCGTTACAGAGTTCAGCCCGCCAAGTTAAGCGGGCATTTGATTTTAAACGTTAAACCTAAAGTGGATCACATCACCATCCTTAACTATGTATTCCTTTCCTTCTAGACGCCATTTACCCGCGTCTTTGGCACCTTGTTCACCGTTAAATGCTACAAAATTGTCATAACCGATGATTTCAGCACGAATAAAACCTTTTTCAAAATCTGTATGAATGATACCTGCGGTTTGTGGGGCGGTAGAACCTTCTGGGAAAGTCCATGCACGCACTTCTTGAACGCCTGCTGTAAAATAGGTTTGTAGAGTTAGCAATTCATAACCACAACGAATGACGCGATTTAGACCAGGCTCTTCTAAGCCCATATCTGCCATAAATTCGGCTTTTTCTTCTTCGTCTAATCCACCAATTTCAGATTCCATTTCAGCACAAACAGCAACCACCACAGCACCTTCAGCGGCAGCAATTTCACGCACCTTATCTAAATATGGATTATTCTCGAAACCCTCGTCATTAACATTAGCAATATACATGGTTGGCTTAAGTGTTAAAAAATTCATGTAGCTTATAAGCTTTAATTCATTTTTATCTAGCTCAACTGAGCGCAATAATTCACCTGCATCTAAATGTGGTTTAATTTTTTCTAATACTTTAAGCTCAGCTTTAGCATCGGAATCGCCACTCTTTGCTCTTTTTGCAACTCTATGAAGTGCCTTTTCTGTGGTTTCTAAATCAGATAACGCCAATTCTGTATTAATAATTTCAATATCGTCCTGGGGGCTTATTTTCCCCGAAACATGCACAATATTTTCGTCATCGAAACAACGTACAACATGACCTATAGCATCAGTTTCGCGAATATTAGCTAAAAACTTATTACCCAAACCTTCACCTTTAGAGGCACCTTCTACTAAACCTGCAATGTCAACAAATTCCATAGTAGTCGGGATTGTGCGTTTAGGATTAACGATTGCAGCCAGTTTGTCTAAGCGTAAGTCGGGTACAGGAACCACACCGGTATTGGGCTCTATAGTACAAAATGGGAAGTTAGCCGCTTCAATGTTGGCCTTGGTTAAGGCGTTAAAAAGTGTTGATTTTCCGACGTTTGGTAACCCGACTATGCCGCATTTAAAACCCATTTTGTTTTCCTTTTAATTTTATAAATGAACTGACGGAAGCCGTCATTGTTAATTTTGTAATGAACTGTCATTCCGCCTTAAATGAATGCAGGCGGTTCATGGCCTTTTTAAGGTCGTCTTTGACTAATATTTCAAGGCAACGGGTAGCCTCATCAATGGCATCCTCGATTTGCTGTTGCTCTTTTTTGGGCGCTTTGCCTAACACATGACCAGTAACGCGGTTTTTATCGCCGGGATGGCCGATACCAATACGTAAACGTAAAAAATCTTTTTGATTGGCCATGCCACTAACAATGTCACGGATGCCGTTTTGACTTGAACTACCACCGGTTTTGAATTTGGCAACGCCAGGTGGGAGATCTAATTCGTCAAACGCTATTAATAAACCAGAAATTGGGACACGATAAAAATTTGCCATTGCTGCAACTGATTGGCCGCTTTTATTCATGAAAGTAGTAGGAATGAGAAGTCTTATATCTTGCCCACCAATCGTGATACGACCAGTGTAACCATAAAATTTGTTTTCTAATTTTAATGAGCAGTTGTAGATTTTAGCAAGTGACTCAACAAACCATGTCCCAGCGTTATGACGGGTATGTTGATATTCAGGGCCTGGATTACCCAGGCCCACAATTAGGCTAATGTGCTCTAATTGTTTATCAGTCAAGCAACTTATTCCGCAGGTTCGTCTTCTTCAACTGCATCTTCAACTTTAGGACCTTTTGCTAGTTTAATTGTAACAACAGCTAAATCATGCGTTTCGCCTTTATTTAGCTCGACTAAAGTGACACCTTTAGGCAATACCAAATCAGTCAAATGAATTGTTTGATCTAGTTCAACATTTAATAAATCAACTTCGATGAACTCAGGTAAGTCACCTGGTAGACAACTTACTTCAACATCAACCATGTGATGCTCAGGATGGCCACCGTTTAGTTTGATTGATTCGGCATTTTCTTCGTTTAAGAAGTGCAAAGGTACATTAGTCTGTAACGCTTTTTTCGCATCTACACGTAAGAAGTCAAGGTGCATAACAATAGGTTTAAATGCATGACGTTGCATGTCTTTAACCAATACTTCTACTTTTTCTTCACCAATGTTCAATGTAAGAACATGAGAATAAAACGCTTCAAAGCCTTGGGCTTGGAAAAGTTTATTATGGATAAGAGTCAAAGAAACGGCTTCTTTGTTAGCTCCGTATAAGACTGCAGGTACTTTTCCAGCGTGACGTAGGCGGCGGCTCGCACCTTTCCCTAAATCAGTACGGATTTCTGCATCTAGTGTGAAAATTCCATCAGACATGAGGTAACTCCAATATAATAGTAAAATGTGTGTAAATTTTTGCGACCAAAATTTACGTTTAAATTGTCAGTTTCTTGTCAGGTGACAAAAAAATAACAACATCCCCAAAAAAGGGCGGCGAATAATAACACCAGGCTGCAATGGAAACAATGAACTTAGGGATTAAATAGCAATAAAAAAGCGGCTGTGAAAGCCGCTTTAAAATTAACTTTTTATGCCGGTCTAATATTCAAACATCGCTGAAATAGATTCTTCATTACTTACTCTTCGAATAGCTTCAGCAAGCATATTAGATAAAGTAAGTTGTTTAACTTTAGGTATAGCTTTCATCTCATCACGAAGAGGAATGCTGTCTGTAACGATAATTTCATCAATTACAGAGTCACGTAAGTTTTGTGCGGCATTGCCTGAAAATATAGCGTGTGTAGCATAGGCATAGACATTTCTGGCACCATGCGCCTTTAATGCCTCAGCTGCTTTTGCTAAAGTGCCGCCAGTATCAATCATGTCATCAACAATGATGCAATCTCGGCCTTGAACATCACCAATAATATGCATTACCTGAGCGACATTGGCCTTAGGGCGACGTTTATCGATAATAGCTAAGTCAGTATCATTCATTAACTTAGCTAATGCCCTTGCTCTGACTACGCCACCAATATCTGGGGATACCACAACAGGATTATGAAAATCTCGTTGACGCATATCGTCTAGCAAAATTGGCGTACCAAAAGCATTATCCACTGGTACATCAAAGAAACCTTGAATCTGTTCAGCATGCAAATCGATAGTTAAAACGCGATCAACTCCGACATTTGACAAAAAGTCAGCCACAACTTTAGCGGTAATAGGTACCCTAGCTGAACGCACTCGTCTATCCTGTCTGGCATACCCAAAGTATGGGATAACAGCAGTAATCCGACCTGCTGATGCTCGACGAAAGGCATCGATCATAACAATCAATT
The DNA here is from genome assembly GCA_051276225.1 of Flavobacteriales bacterium. Lineage (GTDB taxonomy): Bacteria > Pseudomonadota > Gammaproteobacteria > Enterobacterales > Alteromonadaceae > Paraglaciecola. The sequence goes on along the minus strand of JBNMPD010000100.1, from coordinate 6,547 downwards.
CCATTAGATTGTCGTTAGTTGGTGCACAAGTCGATTGAATAATAAAGACATCTGAGCCACGCACATTTTCGTGAATTTCTACACTAATTTCCCCATCGCTAAAACGTCCTACACTCGCATGTCCTAGCTTGGTATAAAGCCTATCAGCTACTTTTTGGGCCAATTCAGGTACTGCATTTCCAGAGAAAATCTTCATATCCGGCACGGTAATATCCTCAGTGCTTATTAATTGGCTGGGGCTGTTTAGTTGAACCAACATTTTAATGTAGGTCAAATAATGATGCCTCAACATGTATCACTTAAAAAAATGGCTGGGGTGGCTGGTCTCGGACCAACGCATGACGGGATAAAACCCGTTGCCTTACTACTTAGCAATACCCCAATTAAACTAATAAATTTGTGTTTGGAGCTTTTTATGTAAAAGGGATGTGTTAACCCCTGTTGCAATAAAACTGGTACTGCCTTCTGGCAATAAAGCCTGAACATCTAGCGCTTCCTTCCGATGTTCGAATATGGCAAACACGCAAGCTCCAGTGCCGGTCATTCTCGACGGCGCGTATTCTAACAACCAGTGTAATGCTTTTGCAACATTCGGATAGCGTTCACAAACTAATTCTTGGCAATCATTATGAGTGTTAGCAAAACTATAATCGTTAAAATTAATTTTTGCTGTATTTCTAGGCAGGTCAGGCAAGGAAAAAATCTCTGCTGTGGATACGTGGCTGTCAGGAAACAAAACTAAATAAGTTTTTGCTAAAAGGCTAACTTGTTGCAGCTCCTCACCTACACCTTCGGCAAAAGCAGTTTTTCCTCGGATGAAAATAGGCACATCTGCACCTAGTGTTAAACCTATCGTAGCTAATTTAGTCTCAGATAAGTGGCAATTCCATAATTGATTTAGCACTAACAACGTGGTTGCGGCATTCGAAGAACCTCCACCTATGCCACCGCCCATAGGCAAACGTTTTTTAAGATAAATATTACAACCCAAATTTTGTGTTTTGGTATCTGGCAAACTTTGTTTCAATAACAGAGCCGCTTTAATAATTAAATTATTTTCATCAACAACCCCAGCAATGGGATCGAGTAAGGTGATTTTATCAGAATTATTGACCTCAAAAGCAAGTTCATCGCCATAGTCAAGTATTTGAAATAAGCTTTGTAATTGATGATAACCATTTTTATATCGACCGTTAATGTGCAAAAACAAGTTTAGCTTGGCTGGGCTTGGCCACCAGTCTAAAGAGTGTTTATTCATACAATTCCCATTTATTAATACGGATTAACAATTGACTGTTGTTGATACTGTTGTGCAGGTCTACTTTGTGTGGCAACCAAATCCCATTTACTAATTTATAGTTGTCATAGTTAATTAACCAGTTTTTGCAATTACTACACATAGGTTGCAATTGACTCACCCAACCATGTTCACTGGTCAGCACTGTGTCTTTCTTTTGATGTTGTCCTTTTACCCAAAAACGCAATTTTTCTACTGGTACCTGCCAACCTGTCACCCGCCAAATTAAATAACTAGGATCAGAGTCTTGATAAGTCTCATCATCAGTAGTCAAAGTAACACCTTCCTCATTGCCTTTCATATTAAGTAGTGAGGTGCCAATAATAGAGGTCAAGTTGAGTTGGTATTGTTGTTGTGTTTGTTCCCACCTCAGGTTTGCGCTTTGTTTTTTTTCGGGACTTTTAAAGCCTAGCTTACCCTTTATCAACCAACTATCTTGTTGTTGTAGCGACAATTGGTGAATCGGTGCATGTAAACTAATGCTTGGTTGAGGGGGATTGGCGCATCCAGCCAGAAAATAAATAAGGATTAGGGCAGATGAAATTTGTTTTATAAAAGGGTGGTTGGCCATCACAGTATGAATAACATTCTATAAATAAAAAAATCGATTGAGGTAATAGGAACATACAAGTGACATTGCTTTCAATAGTTTTACCTTTTGCGTACAATGCGCCATTAAATTGGCCTAACCTATGTTGTAGTATATCTAATCATTCCATGACCCTAATTGCATTTGGTATTAATCACAAAACAGCCCCGATTGAATTGCGTGAAAAAATAGCTTTTTCACCCGATGCAGTAGTGCAGGCGCTGGCATCTTTACGACAAGAAACAGGCGCCACAGAGTCTGTGATTTTGTCAACCTGTAATAGAACTGAGATTTATGCACAACTTGATGATAAACAGACACATAATATTTCTACTTGGTTAGCTAATTTTCATGGCGTGCAACCTAAAGAAGTCCAAGATAACAGTTACCTTTATACTGAACAGCAAGCCGTCAATCACATTATGCGTGTGGCCTGTGGGTTAGACTCCATGATGTTAGGTGAGCCACAAATTTTAGGACAAGTGAAACAAGCATTTACTGACGCCAAAAACTCCGGAGTGATCAAGGGCGACTTTGAACGGCTGTTTCAACATACTTTTTCGGTATCAAAAAGGGTGCGCAGTGAAACTGATATTGGCGCCAATGCTGTGTCTGTGGCTTATGCGTCGGTGCAATTAGCCAAACATATTTTTTCATCACTAGAACAAAGTCGGGTATTATTGATTGGCGCAGGCGAAACCATAGGACTGGTAGCTAAACATTTATTTGAACAAAATGTTAAATCATTGACTGTTGCCAACCGTACATTAGCAAGAGCTCAAGCTATCGCAGCGCCTCTAAATGCATCAGTTTTGACATTGGCGCAGATACCTCAGCATTTAAAAGATGCAGACATCGTCATTAGTTCAACTGCTAGTCAATTACCAATTTTAGGTAAAGGGCTAGTACAAAGCGCATTAAAAGAACGTAAGCACAAACCCATTTTTTTAGTTGATTTAGCTGTACCCCGAGATATCGAACCAGAAGTCGGTGAATTGGATGATGCTTATCTTTATACAGTGGATGATTTACAACAAATAGTAGAAAAAAACTTGGCCAATCGTCAAGATGCAGCTTCTATAGCTGATGAGATGGTGACGCAGCAGGTACAACAATTTATGCGTTGGCAACATAGTCAAACGTCGATTGACGTACTAAAAGGGTTTCGTGATCAAAGTGAGTTACAGCGTGATAACTTAGTCAGTAAAGCATTAAATCAGCTTGCAGACGGAAAAAATGCTGAGCAAGTTATAATCGAACTTGCCAATAAATTAACTAATAGCCTAATTCATGCACCTACAAAAGCCTTGAAAAATGCGGCTAGTGAACAAAATTCACAACAGCTTGAATTACTCATAGATGCATTAGATCTAAAAAAATCAGATAATTTGCGGCTAACGTAGTCCGCGTACGGAAATATAATGAAAGAATCGGTTCAACGAAAACTAGAAGTATTGGATGATCGCTACGAAGAAGTGCAAGCTTTATTGAGTGATGCTGAAGTCATTGCGGATCAAGACAGATACAGAGGCTTGACTAAAGAATACTCACAGTTAGAGGCTGTAGTGAAGTGTTTTCGTGATTATCAAGGCGCCCAAAAAGACTTTGAATCTGCGCAAGAAATGATGCAAGAAGATGACGCAGAAATGCGTGAGATGGCACAAGAAGAATATAAATCAGCTAAACAAAGTATCGAGGAGTTTACTCAAGAATTACAAGTATTATTACTTCCTAAAGATCCTAATGACGAAAGCAACTGTTTTGTAGAAATACGTGCTGGGGCAGGAGGTGATGAAGCCGCTATTTTTGCGGGGGACTTATTCCGTATGTACAGTCGCTATGCTGAAAAACAAAGTTGGAAAGTCGAACTTGTAACAGCTAACGAAGGTGACCATGGTGGTTATAAAGTCGTGATTGCCAATATTATAGGTGATGGCTCTTATGGCATTATGAAGTTTGAGTCAGGCGGGCATCGCGTTCAACGTGTACCTGATACTGAGTCACAGGGTCGTATTCATACTTCAGCTTGCACAGTGGTAGTGATGCCTGAAGTGCCCGAATCTGAGGCCATCGAAATTAATAAAGCCGACTTGAAAATTGATACCTTCAGAGCGTCTGGTGCCGGTGGTCAGCATGTCAATAAAACTGACTCTGCAATTCGTATTACCCATAATCCATCTGGCATAGTTGTGGAGTGTCAGGACGAACGTTCACAACACAAAAACCGTGCTAAAGCGATGGCCATATTACAATCTCGTTTGACCCAGCTAGAAGAAGATAAACGCCAAGCTGAAGAAACATCTACGCGCAGAAATCTAGTGGCCAGTGGTGACCGTTCAGAGCGAATTCGTACTTATAACTTTCCACAAGGACGAGTTACTGATCATCGGATTAATTTAACCTTATATTGTTTGGATGATGTGATTGCAGGAGAACTAAATGCGGTTTTAGAGCCCATTAGACAAGAGCATCAAGCCGATCTGTTGTCCTCACTTTCTGATGAATAAGTTATCTTGGGTAATATGTTATTTACTATTTCACAAGCATTATTGTGGGCCAGAGAGCAACTCAGTTCTCATCATGTAAGTGATGACGGCTTGCATGACTCAACTGCGATTGACAGTAAAGTTTTGTTAGCCGCATGTTTACGATGTGAGGTGGTTTATCTGCACATTTGGCCAGAAAAGTTGCTAGATAAATTGCAGATGGAAATATTTCAAGGATATATATCACAAAGAATTTTAGGCCACCCAGTTGCACATATCATTGGCTACCGAGATTTTTGGACATTGCGTTTAAAAGTATCTGCAGTCACTTTGATCCCGCGTCCAGAAACTGAGTTATTAGTTGAAATCGCCTTATCTCTTAATTTAGCTGAACATGCAAAAGTAGTAGACTTAGGAACCGGTACGGGTGCTATTGCCTTGGCGTTGGCGAGTGAAAACCCCAATTGGTTGATAACCGGTTTAGACAAAAGTTCTGAAGCAGTTTTATTAGCCAAAGAAAACGCCATCATACATAAACTCGAACGGGTCAATTTTATCCAAAGTGACTGGTTTTCTGCTGTTGAACAACAACAACAATTTAATCTAATCGTCACAAACCCGCCTTATATCGAAGACAATAACCATTATTTACAGCAAGGCGATGTGCGTTTTGAGCCCAGCAATGCCTTAAGATCGGGCTTAGATGGCCTTGATGATATCCGTTTGATTGTCTCTCAAAGTAAGTATTATTTAGCTGATAATGGATGGTTAGTCATTGAACATGGTTATCAACAACACAGCCAAGTAACAAATATTTTAAGTGCACATGGTTTTAATCAAATACGCAGCGAATATGATCTGAATGGCTTACCACGTGTTTCTATAGGGAAAATAGGAAAAATTTAATTTTCATTATTGCTTTATATTGAACTTTTCTGCCAGATAGCTTGTTGTTTTCATCATATGATATGATTTTATGAAATTTGTTTCATAAATAATTTAAAATTTATCAAAACTTTCTAATGCTTTATATAAGCCTTAGATTATTATTATTATGACGTTGTTCTATAGGGAAGTGTTATGTCTGACGAAATTTTGTTTGCAGAAGATACTGATGAAGAAATTGAGTGGCAGGGCAAATGGAAAGTATTAATTGTTGATGATGAGCCTGAAGTTCACGCAGTGACTAAATTAGCTCTTGGAGATTTTGTATTCCAAGAAAAAGATCTTGAATTTATTAGTGCGTTTGATGGCGATGGAGCGAAAAAAATGTTTCTTGAGCATGACGATATAGCAGTAGTGCTACTCGATGTGGTTATGGAAACTGATGATGCTGGTTTGAAATTAGCAGAATTTATTAGAAATGAAGCGAATAACCACTTTACTCGTATTATTTTACGCACAGGCCAACCAGGCCAAGCACCAGAGCGTGATGTGATTATTAATTACGATATTAATGATTACAAATCTAAGACTGAGCTGACTTCTCAAAAACTATTTACAGTGGTGATTGCCGCTCTTCGCTCTTATCGCGACATTATAGTTATTGAAGAAAATAGACAAGGTTTAGAAAAAATCATCTCGGCATCTGCCGACTTATTCAGTATTCATTCCTTAGAAAATTTTATCCAAGGTATTTTACAGCAACTGGCTTCCTTGCTGGGAGGCACTCAAGACGCTGCATATTTAACCTCAGCTGTTATCGGCCCCAAACCCATTGAACAATATAATTCATCCGAGCTGTACGTGTTTACTGGTAAAGGGGAGTACGCAAATACAGAAGGCAACCGACTTGAGCAAGTGATCAGTGGGCGAGAGTTAATTTCTTGTCAGCAAGCTTATGCTAGTAAAAGTATGATAATTGAAGATGTATATTTAGTGGCTTATTGTGGTGGTAAAACAAAGAAAGGTTCTCTACTTTACATGTCTGGCTTACCCAGAAAACTGACAGAAACTGATAAAAATCTAGTCGAAATATTTTCTCGAAATGTACAAGTTGTATTTGATAATATATTGCTAAATAAGGATATTGAAGATACACAACGAGAAATTATTGAGCGTCTTGCGGATGTTATGGAAACAAGTTATGGCAGCAAAAATCATACAAAACGAATGGTTAAAATTTGTGATATTTTGGGCCGTGCAGCAAAACTGTCTGAAGAAGATTTAAAAACG
>JBNMPD010000099.1:0-10775 GCA_051276225.1 Flavobacteriales bacterium | reverse complement strand
AGTAAAAAACTAAAAGGTCTTACATGAACGAACAACAAAAACTCGAAGCTGAAGCTTCTGCTTTTAGACAATTATTAAAACATTTAGATGAAAACAAAGATGTGCAAAATATTGATTTGATGATCCTTGCGGATTTTTGTCGTAATTGTTTATCGAAGTGGTACATGGCAGGCGCTAAAGAACAAGGTGTTGAAATAGATTACGATCAAGCCCGTGAAGCGGTGTATGGAATGCCATTTAGTGACTGGAAAGCTAATCATCAGTTGCCAGCTAGCGAACAACAATTAGCGGCGTTTGAAGCGCGGCAAGCGGAGCAAAAATAATACCTGCGAATTGGTTACTTAATAGAAATATTTTGAAACAGTTAACCTAAGTTGGATCCTCCCGTTTAGGTTTGGCTGCATTGATAGTTGATCACCATCTGTATAAGGTAAGACTAGTGTCAATTTAGTCAGGTTATCATGCTCGAGCTTCGTAATATTGCCAAGTCCTTTGCCAATGGATCTGAAATAGTCCATGCGTTGACAGATATCTCATTAACAATTCAAAAAAATGAATTTGTTGCTTTTATGGGTAGTTCAGGCTCTGGCAAGTCTACCTTAATGAATATTCTAGGCTGTTTAGACACGCCTAGTATCGGCCAGTATTTTTTAGATAACAAAGACGTAGCGACTTTGGACGATGACACTCTTTCGGCTATTCGTAACAAACATATCGGCTTTATCTTTCAGACCTTCCATTTATTACCAAAACTAGACGCTATTGCTAATGTTAAGTTGCCCATGCGTTATAGCAATGTATCAGAAGAAGAAGCAAACGAACGTGCTCATGATCTACTAGATAAAGTGGGCTTAGGAAATCGTAAAACTCACAAACCTTTCGAAATGTCCGGCGGTCAGCGGCAACGTGTCGCTATTGCTCGTGCGCTAATCAACCGTCCAACTGTTGTATTGGCGGATGAACCTACAGGAAATTTAGACAGTAAAACGTCCAGAGAAATCATGGCGTTATTGACCGACTTGCATCAACAAGGACAGACCATTGTAATGGTCACACACGAAGATGATATTGCCACTTATGCACAAAGAGTGGTCACTATGCGTGATGGACAAGTGTTGCAAGATATAGGCATTAACTCACATGCATCTTTTATAAAGCAAGGCTAAAAAACTTATGATATTCAAACACTTATTTATGTTGTTCTTTTCCCTGGTTGTTTGTCATGCAAAAGCAAATGATCAGGTCACATTGCTTACCGGCATCATTACTTCATCAAAATATCATTTAGTGACAGCGCCTAAAACGAATCGCTGGCAAGTTCAGATCCAATGGATGGCTGATGAGGGCAGTATCGTTAAAGAGGGAGACTTGGTTGTGGTATTTGATTCAGGAGGTATCGAGTCGCAGTTAGAAGTGAATCAGGAAAAACTTGAGACGGATGCTTTAGAATTATTAAAATTGGAGATGGACAAGGGGCAAGCGTTACTTGAATCAGATGGCACATTAAAATTAGCCAATATTATGGTTGAAAAAACACGTATCGAAGCTTCAGTGCCAGATGGTGAGATCAGTGCCTATGAAAAGGGCAAAAGCGTTATCGAATATGAGAAAGCAATAACCGCCAAAATCAAAGCTGAAGAAAACTATAAGCTCAAATTAGAAGAGCAACAGGTTCAGCTCACCAAGAAAAAAATTGAAATTCTTAAGTTAGAAGAACTGATTGCTTATCAGCGCAGTCAGCTAGAAAAGTTAAGTGTGAAAGCTAACGTTACCGGTCCCGTTACCCATGCAATGCACAAATGGATGGCGCAAAAAGTGGCGACTGGTATGAATATCCAAGCCAGTTGGGATGTATTGACTGTGCAAGCTGCTGCGACTTATCAAGTCACTGCATGGATACATGAAATAGACGCCGTACGTATTGATTTGCAACAGAGTACATTTGTGTTGACCTTAGATGCTTATCCCAATCAGTTTTACACAGGAAAAATGTTATCGGTATCTAGTCAGGCAGAGCAAAAAAGCCAATGGAGCGACAGTGCTTATTACCGAGTTGAACTAGGGTTTGTGGAACCACTTAAACAAGCTATTTTCCCAGGTATGAGTGTACGGGTGCAGTTAAAACATGAAGATAATCTAAGTCAAAATAATCTAAGACAAAATCAAAGTAATCCATACAAGGTGCTCCCAATATGAAACACACTTTTTTCACGTTTAAGGTTTTTGTTGTTATCAGTAGTGTTTTATTTACGGGGTGTCAAGCTGAGCAAGAGTCTGCAATGCCCACTGTGATAACCAGCCAAATCACTGCTTCTGCAGAGCTTATATCTCTCTCAAATGCGACCATTGGTCCTCCCAATATACCGCGTATGTGGCAATATAAAATTCAAAAAATGGCAGCCGAAAACAAACAAGTAAAAGCAGGCGAAGTCATATTAGTGTTTGATGGACAAAAATTAAAAAATGATTTGATGGGTCGGCAAAGTAAACTCAAAGCGGCCATAAAAAAAGCAGAAAGCGACAAGTTAAAAGATGATGCAACTACACAAAACTTAATTTTGAAACTAGCTGAAGCTGAAATGGAATACGAAAAGGCTAAGCGTAAGGCTGAAATAGTTGATGAGTCCAGTTCAAATATTCAACGCTTAAAGCAGCAGGCTGATTTTCGTTATCACGCTGAAAGCCTAACCCAAGCTAAACAAAAATTATCCCACCACAAACAGGCAATGTCGCTGAATGTAAAAGTGTCTGAAGGCAAAATAAAAATAATACAAAGCAGGGTTAATAGGAGCCAACGAGAAATTGCCAAACTTAGTGTGAAAGCCCCAAAGGATGGGTTAGTGATGTACCAGAAAGATGGTGACGGAGAAAAAGTAGCCGTAGGCGAAACTGTCTATATGGGACGCAGCTTAATGCAATTGCCATCTCTCGATTCCGTTGCTTTAAAAGCTGAATTTGCCGAACCAGACAAGGCCAAACTCAAACAGGGGCAAGTGGTAAGGGTTATTTTTGAAGCCTATCCTGAAATGTCTTACATGGGTACCATTACTAAATTAGGGCAGGCATTTTATCCTAAATCAGCGAATAACCCTAAGGTCATATTTGATGCCCAAATAGAACTAGGTGAAACCAGACCAGATGTCATGCGACCAGGAATGAAGGCTAAAATCGAGGTGGTAGACTCATGACAAAGGGGACTTTATTAAGTGTCTGGATGCTGTTTTTAGTTGCCTGTGGTGAGCCATCACAATCAACTGTGCCTTTATATCTAGTGCAACAACAAGATTTTGCGGTACTTATTCCGGCAGTGGGTGAAGTAGAGGCAGCACAAGCTGAAAGAATAAACACACCTGGCCGCCGTCCAATGACAATTGATTGGTTAGCAGAGGAAAATAGTTGGGTAGTAAAAGGCCAAGTAGTAGCACGTTTTGACTCTGAGCAACTTGTATTAGATAGCCGTGAAGAAGAATTACAAATGATGATGTTAGATATGGACATGCGCCAGCAAAACGCCGAAGAAAAACAACAACAAAACGAGTTAGATTCTGAAAAAGTATTAGTCAAAAAAGAATTTAAGTTTGTTGATACATTCGCCATAGATGATCTACGACTTTACTCCAAGATAAAAATTATCGACACCCTATCAAACCGAGATTATCTTGGGGCTAAGCAAGAATTTATTGAATGGAAAGAAAGCAGTATTGATAACAGAAATCAAAGTGCCTTAGCCGTGTTGGACATTCGTAAAGGTGGTCATCAAGCTAAATTTCAACAACATCAGTCAGCACTTGCTCAACTGGAAGTATTAGCCCCTTACGATGGTATGTTGGTTTTTGAAAGAAACTGGCGAGGCGAAAAAGCCAGTGTTGGGCAAACTGTTTTTCCGGGTAGTACCATTGCCAAAATTCCTAACTTAGAAAAAATGCAGGCTAAGTTATACGTTTTGGATAAGAATGCGATAGATTTGAAAATGGGACAAAAAGTCAATCTGACGTTAGATGCTTATCCAGATGAAAAATTAAAGGGTGAGGTGCTTTCTGTTTCAGGATTCTCTCGCACTATTAAACGCGGTAACCCTACTAAATATTTTGAGCTGATGGTTTCAATTGATGACCAATCTTCCACTTTACAGCCTGGTGCCAAACTGTCAGCTAGCATCAGTGTGGCTGACTCAGAAGTGAAAGTTGTGATCCCAATACAAGCTATATTTAACGAAAAAAGCGAAAATTACGTGTACCTACAACGAGGTCAAAATTTCTCAAAACGCTCAGTAAAAATTGCCGCAAAAAATCTATATTTTGTTGAGATTGTTAAAGGGTTAACTGACGGTGACGTTATCGCCTTAAGTGTCCCAGATCTCGCATTACAGGGGGCGTATGAATAATAGTTTTATGCCGCTTGTGTTAGACGCACTCGCTGAGATGGGCTCCCACAAGTTACGCACACTATTAACACTGCTAGGCATGATATTTGGAGTAGGCGCGGTGATCGCCATGCTTAACATTGGTGAGGGTGCTGAACGTCAGGCTTTAAAAATGATTGATTCGATGGGGCTTCGAAACTTGATTATTGAAGCCAAGCCGTTTGCTGACGATGAGCTTAATGAAATACGCCAACAATCCTTAGGATTGACCATGGCAGATGTCGAATCAGCTAGGCAAACGCTACCATTTGTTGAAGATTATAGCGCCGAAAAACACATCAAAACCCAGTCTGTTTACAGTGATTTAGGTAGTGCAGATTTGAAAGTGGTGGGAGTCAGTGACAGCCATTTCAGATTATCTAATATGCAAGTGCAAACGGGTCGCCTACTAACCGAGCAAGACAATAAAAATGTGGCTCAAGTCGCGGTGATTGGTTCTAACGCAGCGCAGCAATTATTTCAAAATAAGGATGCTGTTGGGCAATATTTAAAAGTTAATCACCTATGGCTTGAGGTGGTGGGTGTTTTAAATAATCCCTTTTTTAATAAAGATGAGTTTCAGGGTGTGAAGATAGGTGGCGACAGTGCACGTATTTTTGTGCCTCTTAGCACCAGCATGAAAAAGCTTAGTAGCCCAGCATTAGCCAGTGAATTAGACCTGATCAAGTTAAAAATTTCAAAGCAAACCGATCCACTTGTGGCATCAAAAGCGGTGTCTCATTTGTTTAAGCTACGCCACGGGGAGGCGGATGATTATCAGTTGGTTATTCCTGCCGCTTTGATGGCTCAACAAAAGCAAACTCAACAAATATTCAATATCGTGATGGCTTGTGTGGCAGGTATTTCATTGTTGGTGGGTGGCATCGGAATAATGAACATTATGTTAGCTAATGTGCTTGAACGAACTAAAGAAATTGGCTTACTTCGGGCTGTGGGTGCCACTCAAAAAAATATTAAAATGCAGTTTATCGCTGAGAGTTTCACTATTTCACTATTAGGTGGGTTAATAGGCATCGCATTTGGACTTATCTTGTCCGAAGTCATAGGGTTTTATTCTGGCTGGGCAGTGAGTTGGTCAATCACAGCCATTGTATTATCCTTGACAATTTGCATGGCAGTAGGCATCGGTTTTGGTGTTTATCCGGCTATTAAAGCTTCGCAGCTTAATCCCATTGATGCTTTGCACAGTGATTGAGTCAGTAAACGCATGAATTTTTTACAGCATCTATCATTTCGAAATGATCTTAGTGGCCGAAGAATGTAAGGTGTAGGGACTAGCGTCAATTTTACTTTATGGCGCTCATCATCAAAAGGAACCCCGAATGATTAAGTTTTTACCATGGTATTTGGTTCTGGCTAGTATGTTGATATTACCTAAGTCTTTTGCCCAAAACACTCGTTTGCTAAGACAACCTAGTATCAGCGATAAACACGTCGTTTTTGTATATGCGGGTGATATATGGATAACAGATTTATCAGTTCAAGATAATAAAAAACTAACAAGTAAAAGATTAACAAGTACCGATGCTGTAGAAAGCCACCCACATTTTTCTCCAGATGGGCAACGTATCGCATTTTCATCTAATCGTTCTGGCACTAACTCTGTTTATGTTATGCCTAGTGCAGGCGGTCAGGCGAATAGATTGTCATGGCATGCAGATGGTGGCAGTGTGCGTGGATGGACTCCCGATGGCCAAAAAGTACTGTTTGCTTCTGGTCGTGATACTGCGCCAAGGCCTATTAATCGTTTGTGGACTATTCCTGTCGATGGTGGACCAGCCGAGTTGGTGCTCAATCAATGGGCATATAATGGTGCGTACTCTGATGATGGCAAACACATGGTGATAGACCGTATGTCTCGCTGGGATGGTGAATGGCGTAATTACCGAGGTGGACAAAATACACCATTAGTGGTGGTTGATTTGGTTAACCTCGAAGAAATCATGATCAACAGTGATTCAACGATTGACATTGAGCCTGTTTGGGTCGATGACACGGTTTACTTTTTGTCAGACAGGGATTGGGTTTCCAATATATGGTCATACTCTGTGAAACGAAAAAGACTTAAACAAATAACCGAATTCAAAAATGCTGATATCAAACAGTTAGCAACCAATGGTGAACAGTTAGTATTTGAACAAAATGGTGATTTGTTTACCTTTGATTTAGCCAGCGAGCAGCTTCAACAGCTATTAATTACAGTAGCTGGTGATTTTCCTTGGGCCGAAACCAAATGGCAAGATATGGGTGATAAGGCAAGTTCAGCTTCGTTATCACCCACAGGAAAGCGTGCACTTATGTCCTCTCGCGGTGAAATTTTCACTGTTCCAGTTGAGCATGGCAGTGTGCGAAACCTCACACAAAGCTCTGATGCTGCAGATAGGGCACCGATTTGGTCTCCCAAAGGTGACCAAATTGCTTGGTTTTCTGACAAAGGTGAACAAGGCTATCAGCTGATGTTGCAATCTCAAGACGGTTTGTCTGAATTACAGATGATATCAATAGGCAAGTCCAAAATGGCGTGGGAGCCCACTTGGTCTCCTGATGGTAAGTACATTGCATTTGTAGATGATGATGTGCGTATCCGTTTATTAGAACTTGCGACTGAAAACATTATCACCGTTGATACGGGTGGAACCAATTTAGAACGCGGCAGGAATGATTTGGTATGGTCACCAGATTCCAATGCCTTAGCGTATGTGAAAACCGCTAATAATGGCTTTCAGCAAATCAAAATATATTCTGTTGATACTAAAAAAACGCACTTTTTAACTAATAAATTCGCTAACTCGTTGTCACCTGCCTGGGACCAGAATAGTAAATATTTATATTTCTTAGCCAGCACCGATTATGGCTTAAATAGTGGTTGGGCAAATACCACTTCAATGGGATCTGATTCTGAGTATTCACCTTATATTGTGAGCCTATTAGCAGATGAAATATCACCTTTTGCCCCACGCAGTGACGAAGAAAATACTTTAGAGGAAGACATCGACGAAGAAGGCATCGATGAAGAAGACATTGATGAAGATGCAGAGCCTTCAGGAAAAAGTGATGCTCCAGAAGATAAAGTTCAAGAAAAAAACGGCAAAGAGTCAGCAAAAAATAGCATAGAAAAAATAGCCATAGACTTCGAAAATATAGAAAGGCGGATTTTACCTCTCCCCATGCCGGCAGGAAAATATGTTCTTGCTCTGACAGCGCCAAAAGGAACGGTATTTTTCGCTAAGAGACAACACGAAGACCGAAATCTTGAATTAATTAAGTTTGACTTGAAAACGCGAAAAGCAGAACCTTTTATACAAGGTATTCAGACAGCGAGTATCTCGGCTGATCATAAAAAATTGTTAGTCAAAAAAGGTCCTAAATGGTTTGTAGTAGATGCAGATAAACCCACCGCTAAGACCGACAAGCCTTTAAATACCGAGTTGATGATGAGCCTTGACCGTCAAAAAGAATGGAGACAAATATTTGTCGAGGCATGGCGTTATCAACGAGATTATTTTTACGATGAAAATATGCACGGACGCGATTGGAATGAAGTATTTAGTCGCTACGAACCTTTAGTGAAACATATCAAACACCGCGCTGCTTTAACTTATTTACTAGATATGGTGAACGGTGAACTGTCTGTTGGGCATAGCTTTGTGTCTGGCGGCGATTATCCAAAAACACAGAAGGCCAGAGCAGGTTTACTGGGTGCAGACTTATTAGCCAATGAGGGGTACTGGCAGCTCGACCGAATATTTACCGCAGAAAGTTGGAATCCCAAATTAAAAGGCCCACTAGATCAGCCGGGTTTGAAGATAGATCAAGGTCAATATTTGGTTGGTGTCAATGGTAAAGAATTGACCAGCGTAGACAACCCTTACGAATTTCTAGACGGCACAGTCGACCAGCAAACCGTATTACATATCAACGACAAACCCAGCTTTAGCGGAGCTTGGCAAATCACGGTGAAACCAACCAGTAATGAAAGGGCACTAAGACAAAGGGCCTGGGTTGAAGATAATCGCAGATTAGTCGACAAGTTATCTGATGGGAAATTAGCTTACGTGTGGGTACCCAATACCAGTACGCCAGGGTTTGTTTCATTTAACCGGTATTTCTTTGCCCAGCAAGATAAGTTAGGAGCTGTGATTGATGAGCGATTTAACGGTGGGGGATTGTTAGATGATTACATGGTTGACTTAATGAACCGAAAACTCCGTGCTGCGCTTACTAATGAAGTACCCAACGGCAAACCCTTGTTGTTGCCTGCCGGGATCAAAGGCCCCAAAGTATTACTGATTAATGAACTGGCTGGTTCTGGTGGTGATTATTTTCCTTGGGCGTTTCGACAACAAAAAGTGGGTAAGTTAATAGGCGCACGCACTTGGGGTGGTCTAGTGAAATCATCCGTGCACTACAGATTAGTAGATGGCGGTGCACTCACTGCGCCAGATAATGCGGTATTCGATCCACTGAACAACAAGTGGGTAGGCGAAAACATTGGCATTGCCCCAGATATCAAGGTGTATCAGGATGCTCAATCTCTGGCAAAAGGTGATGATCCACAACTACTAGCAGGGGTCAACGAATTGCTGAAACAGTTGAAAAAGATTAAAGTCAGGTCAGTAATACCACCTAAATATTCAACGCCGGCCACTCAAGATTAAACTTAAGTGTGCGTAGGCGTTTAAATAAAGTCGCGCAAAATGTCAGCGTAAAAATTAATACGGCAGATTCAGAGTATCGATTTGCCCTACAGATAAGTTAAGCGGAGAGAGTGATGAGTCAAAGCATTAATATTAACGATAAAAGTTATCCCATTGATGTCGATGGAGACATGCCTTTATTGTGGTTCTTACGAGATAAATTGGAGCTAACAGGCACCAAATTTGGTTGTGGTATGGGCGTATGTGGCGCCTGTACTGTGCATCTTGATGGCCAAGCGGTTCGGTCCTGTGTGATGCCCGTTTCGGCCTTGGCAGGTAAAACTATCACTACTATTGAAGGGTTGTCTGAAGCAGGTGATCATCCGTTACAAAAAGCATGGTTGGCTAACAAAGTACCACAATGCGGTTACTGTCAGGCTGGTCAAATCATGAATGCTGCGAGTTTTTTAGCCACCAATAAAACCCCTACCAGTGACGATATCGACAATGCTATGCAAGGTAATATTTGCCGCTGTGGAACGTATCAACGTATCAAACAAGCGGTTTCTGACGCCGCTGACGAAATGTACAAGGAGGCTTAACATGACAACATCAAATCAAACTTCTCTTGGAAACCAAACTCCTCTTTTAAATACGAATACGGTGACTAACCAAAGTCGTCGTAAATTCCTGAAACAAACAGGTTTAGCAACCGGTGGGTTAGTGTTGGGTATTAGTCTGCCGCAAACTACTATTGCCGGTTTTAAAATGGGCCAAGACAGCACCTTTAATCCCAATGCCTTTATCCACATAGCCGACAACGGAGACACATTAATCTACTGTGGCCGTTGTGAAATGGGCCAAGGTATTAGCACTGCATTACCTGCCGCAGTAGCCGACGAGCTTGAAGCCGATTGGACGCGGGTGAGCATTAAACAAGGTGAAGGTAACGAAGAAAAATATGGTCCTCAGGCCACAGGTGGTTCGGCCAGTATTCGCGTTATGTATATTCCTATGCGTGAAGCAGGCGCCGCAGCTAAAGTCATGTTAGTGGCTGCAGCAGCAAAAGTGTGGGGCGTGACGGCTGATAAATGTATGGCTGAAAACCATTATGTTATCAATAAGAACAATCAACAAAAACTCAGTTATGGCGATTTGGCAAGCCTTGCTGCTAATGAATCTGTGCCAGAAAACGTGACATTAAAAGAAAAGAAAGATTTCAAATATATCGGCAAAGATATCGCTAGGCATAATCAACGTGACATCGTAGTAGGCAAATTAACCTATGGCGTGGATACCAAAATGCCCGGGTTAAAATATGCTGCAATGACGCATTGCCCTGTTATGGGTGGCAAGCTTAAAAGTGTTGATAAAACGGCAGCCATGCAAGTCAAAGGTGTGCTTGATGTGATTGAAATTCCCAGGTTTGAAGTACCTTTTGGAACACTTGGTGGGGTTGCAGTAGTGGCAGACAACACTTGGACTGCTCAACAAGCCCTTAAAAAGCTGAAGATTGAATGGGATTTAGGTGAGCATAAAAGTTACGACACTAAGGCCTACAAAGCGCAGCTAGTCAAAAATGTTGAAAGCCCAGCGCAACTGGCTACCGAGCGAGGCGATATCACTCAAGCCTTTGCTGAAGCAGAACATGTGATCAAGGCGACCTATACCGGTGGACATTTATCTCACGCACCTATGGAGCCTAATGCTTCTGT
>JBNMPD010000098.1:0-10790 GCA_051276225.1 Flavobacteriales bacterium | reverse complement strand
TTTGGTTGCTGCAAAGCATGCTAAGCTCAGTCAAATTGAGCACTATTTTTAAACGCATTATTTTTAAGCGCAATGTTTTGAAGCTGCTTTTTAGCCAGTGTTTATACATGCTGTTTATGCCATCGTTTTTAACATATTTTCAATATTGATGACTCTGCGAGCTTAACAAAACCTCACAAGTTAATAATTTATCTGCAGGTTACACCTTAAGTTTAAAAGAAAGTTTCATTGTTTATACAACATATGTACTAACTGAAAAATGCCCATTTAATTCTACTAATAACTGATCATCAACAGATAAAGCTGCCACACCTTTTGGTGTACCTGTCATCACAATATCCCCAGGTAAAAGAGTAAAGGCATGAGAAATATTCACGAGTAGTTCTAATATAGGAAACAACATATTTTGACTATTACCGTGTTGCCTTACTTCGTTATTTATACTCAAACTAAAGTCGATATCAGATAACGTTTCAACTTGCCCTATGGCGATAAATTGCGACATAGGGCAACTAGCATCAAACGATTTTGCACGTTCCCATGGATGACCTTGCTTTTTTAATGCACTCTGCACATCGCGTAAAGTCAGGTCTAAGCCTAAACCTACCCCCCATATCGCATCCTCAGCATCTTTTATCGAAGATTGACTAAGTTGAGTCTTAATCAATATCGCCACTTCTAACTCATAGTGACAAGAGCCTAAATTTTTAGACAAAACAAGAGGTTTATTTAGTGCAGATAAAGCCGTAGAGGGTTTATTAAATAACAAGGGCTCAGTCGGTACTTGATTCTCTAATTCTTTTATATGTTGGAGGTAGTTACGTCCTACACAAACAACTTTTCCTACTGGTAAATCAACGTTGTTACCATCGTTATCAATATGTTTATATTCAAACAACGCTCTAGGACCCTTTTTTAATACGATCTGACAAGTAACTCACCGATACCCCGAAGTAACTTGAACGATTCCACTTCATTAGAGTATGAAAGTTATTATAGACCAAATAAATTCGCCCTGATCCACCATCGGGTGCTATCAGTGAACCCTTAATCGGTAATTCAGGTAAATCAGAGCCATCATAACGTCTAACCTGTAATGCTTGCCAATCTGCTAACAAACGCTTTGAGGATGACTTAAGGCCAGCTAAACTAAAATCGAAGTTATCGGGCACTGTGACTTGGCGTCCCCATGTTAGTTGATTACTCCAGCCCTCTGATTTTAAAAAGTTAGCAATAGAAGCAAATACATCTGCTTTATTATTCCATATGTCTTTTCGACCATCATTATCAAAATCAACCGCATAATCTAAAAATGAAGTAGGCATAAATTGACTTTGCCCCATCGCGCCAGCCCATGAACCAACAAAATCTTTGAGTTCAACATGCCCCTGTTTAAGGATCTTTAAAGCAGCAAATAATTGCTTTTTGAATAACGTTTCTCGCCTGCCTTCATATGCCAAAGTCACCAATGAGTTAATCACTGAATGTTTACCCATAATATTGCCAAAGTTACTCTCGTTACCCCACAGCGCTACAATAAAACGCTTTTGCACGCCAAACTGTTGTTCTACTTGGTCTAATAACTCTTGATGTTGTGCCATTAAATCGATGGCTTTTTTAACTTTCCAATCAGGTACACGGGTAGCGAGATATGTGTCTAATGTTAGTTTTGTCTCAGGTTGATTTTTGTCAGCTAAAACCGTTTTTTGACGATAATAGACACCGTTAAATACTTGCTCAACAAAATCAGTGCTGTAGCCTTGCTCAATGCTTTGTATCTTTAAATCAGCTAAATATTGTTCGAAAGTGGGTTTAGCATTCGAAGTTTGGCTGATCAAAAGTAACAAAAGCGAGAAGCTGAAAAAGGTACATTTCATAGATTAGTCTGTGTCCTGTTGTTGCAGGTGAATTTTAAGTAAGTTTTCAGTGGGAGGAGGCAGTTGTAAGTAAAACCCCTTAATTTTAAGATCAGAACGCAACTTATCAATATGCACTCTGGCCATTTCACGGTCTTTTTTAAGCGGCATAATCATCATAAACACTGGCTTACCAAATGTTTTTAATAATGCTTCAGGGACTTTAGAAAAGTCATCTCTACCAGGCACATACAAGTAGGTTTCTGGCTTTTTACTGCTTTTATAAACTGCGCACAACATTATTTGTTCCCCTCAAGCAGCTCATCCGATAAATTAAGAGACTCAATATTCACTAAGTCTTTAACAAAAAAGGCTCGACGCCAGCTACTTAATAAATCGGGTTGTAATCCCATATCTCGTGTCTCATCTTGATTGAACCAGCACCACTTAAGTAATTGGTTAATCTGCTTTTTAGAACCAACTAGTTCAGGGGGTATTGCATATTTTTCTGCAATGCTGAGACATAGTTTTTTAACACTAGCCGCAGTATTTTTATATTCTTCAACATCATTTAAACGTTTTACCTTTGGCGGGTAAGCTTGTTCACCCACTTTTTGGCAATCAGCTACGATAGCCAGTAATGCATCACCATGGATCCGAACTTCATGGGGGTTCATTCCTTGAATGGTGCGTAATTCATTTTTATTCGATGGTTGTAACATAGCAATGGCGACTAGATTTTCTTCTCGAACTACAAAGTTTAGTGCCATATCACGCTGTCTGGCCATTGATGTGCGCCAAGCAGCCAGTCGTTTTAAGATTAATATAGATTTGTTAGATAATTTCCAGTTATTTTTAATTGTTAAATAAACGGAATCTAATGGTATAGGTGTTTGTTTCTTGGCTGATAAGTGGGCTATTTCAGCGTACACCCAAGGTAATTTATGTTGTTCTTCTACACGTGACTTAAGCTCTGGGTAAAGCTGAAATAAATACAATACATCTTTAGCCGCATAATCACACTGTTCATCACGTAAAGGTCGAGCTAACCAATCGGTGCGCGACTCTCCTTTATCAACCACGACATCCAGCATAATTTCCACTAACTTGGCATAACCTAAAGCGGGCCCCATGCCAACAATGCTAGCAGCAAACTGACTATCAAATATGGGACTAGGCATAACGTTAAAAGCATGCCAAAACGTTTCTAAGTCTTCAGAACAAGAGTGCAACACTTTGACCACATTAGGGTTGGTTAACAACTCAGTCAAACTTGAAAAATCATCAATTGCCAAGGGATCGACTAAAACCAATTGATTACCATCATAAATCTGAATAAGTCCCAATTGAGGATATAAGGTGCGGGTGCGAACAAACTCAGTATCTACTGCTATCGCTTCTACCTGACTGGCTTGCTGACAAAAATCTGCGAGTGCTTGATTACTAGTTATAAAGTTGTATTGCATGGATTTCCAAATTAGTGGTCACTAGACCCATAAAAAAACCGGCTAACGCCGGCTTTTTATATAAGTATAAAGCGTAAGGCTATTTATCTCTTAATTCTCTACGTAGTATCTTACCAACATTACTTTTAGGAAGCTCGTCTGTAAACTCAACTTTTTTCGGTACCTTGTAACCTGTAAGGTATTTCCGACAATGTTCAATTATATCTTTTTCAGACAAATCTGGGTTTTTGCGCACTGCTACCAGTTTCACAATTTCACCAGAGACCGCGTGTGGCACACCTATAGCGGCAGCTTCTACAATGTCTTCATGCATAGCCGCTATTTCCTCAATCTCATTTGGAAACACATTAAAACCTGACACTAAAATCATGTCTTTCTTTCGATCGACAATGTAAAAATAACCCTCTGCATCACATGTTGCTATATCACCTGTGGCTAACCAACCGTCTACTATCATTTCATCGGTTGCATCTGGGCGATTAAGATAACCTTTCATTACTTGAGGGCCCTTAACCAGCATTTCACCAGCTTCTCCCATAGGCACTTCATTACCATCATCGTCTACCAGTTTTATATCAGTCGAAGGCACAGGCATGCCAATAGAGCCTTTATAAGCTTTGAGTTGTGGTGGGTTAACGGTGACTGTTGGGCAACATTCGGTTAATCCATAACCTTCAAGCAACACATGACCCGTTGCCTTTTGCCAACGCTCTGCGACCGGTCGCTGCACCGCTGCACCGCCACCTAGAGCAAATTTTAATTGACTAAAATCTAAATCAGTAAAGCCAGGGGTATTAAGTAATCCATTAAATAACGTATTCACACCGGTAATAACGGTAAATGGATACTTGGCCATCTCAGCCACAAAACCTGGCATATCACGAGGATTCGTGATCAATAGATTTGGACAACCAAATTTAACAAATGTCAGGCAATTACCCTGCAACGCAAATATATGATAGAGAGGTAAAGCTGTAACCACTAACTCTTTACCCGGTTCAATGACGCTTTCTAAGATATTCGAGGTTTGTTCCAAATTTGCTACGATATTTCTATGGGTGAGCATCGCGCCTTTAGACAGTCCTGTTGTGCCGCCTGTGTATTGCAAAAAAGCCAAATCTTCGCCAGTCACTTCAGGTCGTTGATAATTAAGACTATGGCCTTGCTTAAGCGCCTTCAATAAACTTATCGCATTAGGTAAATCATAAGCAGGGATCATTTTTTTAACGTGTTTGATCATCAGATTCGTGACGACCTTTTTGAGTGGCGATAACATGTCACCAATAGACGTTAATAATACGGTTTCTATAGCAGTATTTTTAATAACTTCACTTAATGTACAAGCAAAATTTTCAACAATAACGATGCCTTTAGCATTTGAGTCAACTAATTGATGCTGCAACTCCCTGGGCGTGTAAAGTGGATTAACATTGACCACTGTCATTCCTGAGCGAAGTATACCAAATAGCACCACAGGGTATTGGATAAGGTTAGGCATCATAATCGCCACCGCATCACCTTTTTTTAACCCCTTATTTTGTAAATACGCAGCGAAATCCCTTGAAAGCCCATCTAACTCGGCAAAGGTGATGCTTTTGCCCATATTGATGTAACTCACATTAGACGAATACTTTTCGATGGATTGTTCAAAAATATCCACTATAGATGAGTAACGATCAGGGTCGATCTCGGCTGGAACTTTTGGGTCATAATGTTTTAACCAGATTTTTTCCACTGTGCCTCCAGGCGCTTGTGTTTAAGTGATTACCTTATCGAAGGTACAAAAACCAACTTATTATTATTTTTTAATAGAATACTAAACTGAAAATTTATTCTACCTAAACCTTTAACAAAAATAAATCAACTAATGATTAACAACTAAGACCAGTCAAAATTTAGCTTAAAAATTCAACAATTTTTGTGGCGACTGGCTGAGGGTTATCCATATGTAAGTGATGATGCCCTTCACACTCAGCTACCGTCAGGTCATCAACCCAGTGCAATCTTTTTTGTACTAGGGTTCGCATTGTCTCGTATCCTTGAGATCCCGTTATCACCAGCGTAGGACACTGAATATTTCGGACAAAAGCCTCGGCTTGTGACTCTGTCATTCTAAGGGATGAAGAGGTGCGTAAACGCCTATCCGTAGTAAAAAATAACTGTCCCTTTTCCTCACGAATATTACGAGTTATTAATAATCTAGCTGACTCTAATTTGATATCCCCTACTTTTGCTCTGGCTTCGACCGTTCGCTCGATACTGCTAGGGTGTTTTGCATCACTTTGCTGGGCTTTTAGCCTACTCAAAATAGATTCTCTGAGTTGGGTTGGGCTACTTTTTGTATCCTTGGTCATGGGCCCAAAAGATTCAATTGAAATAAGTTTACTGACATGTTCAGAAAAACAACTGGCATAAATAGTCGAAATAATCCCACCCATAGAATGGCCCATCAATATAAAAGATTGCCAACCTTGTGACACAACCAACTCGTGTAAGTCGTAAGCAAAGTCGATTAAATGATAATGGGCACCATGAGTTCGATGCGAAGATAACCCATGGCCAGTGATATCTACTGCAATAATATAATAGTTAGTGAGGTACTCAGCAATAGGCTGAAAACTTATGGCGTTATCTAACCAACCATGTAATGCCAGAATCATCGGTTTGCTAGGATCACCATACCCAATAGCACGAAGCGTGATATTGGCAAGGGGAAATTCAAGATCTTGTTGCACGTACTTTCCTTTTTTAAACACAAAAAAAGGCGGCAAAATCTTGCCGCCTAACCAGCGTTAATTTACCATTTCGGTAAATAATTACCGCTATTTTTTAACTCTTTTTGTATTCACAGGTTTGGGATAACTCGTCGCACCACTCGCACGTGTTGACTCAGTTTTACGATTACTGTTTCCAGTTGAACCACGAGTAAATACATTTCTACGATACTGACGCGGATAATACCAATTGTGAAATCCTCCAATCCGAAATTGATGTGGGAATACATACATACTTCTTACATTAACGCGTTGTGAGTTTTTCCATAGATAAAAGGCATCTACAGTGGCAGTTGGAAACACATATTCATGCTCACCCACTAAACCAGTTTCCAAACCGTCCAACTGTGCAGTAAATGTCATTAAACGGCCAACTTTATAGACCATAGGATCCATAAAACCGTTAACACTAATACGGAACCGGCCCATGCTCTCGTCGCCTGAAATGGGTCGACCATAACCATTCAATGGGTAATAAACCATTTCAAAAATGGTGGAATCAGGCTTATTTTCAACTTTTGCGATAGCACCACCCCAGCGCAACATCTTACCTTTGACTTGTTCCGCTTTTGAAACAGCATCATCATAAGTAATTAACTGGGTGTTATCATCAAGTTGCAACTTGTCTGGAAATGTTGAACATCCAACCAGAAACAAGGCAACCAATAAAATACATATACGATTATTCATAATTATCCTCAGGTAGATCAAACAGGGTGCGTTACTTGCTATTCTAAATATAGTAACTGAACAGCTACTGATTTTGTGTTTATTTTTATATCTATCAAAATGAAGAATGGATCAAACGAAGGTGTCAACGCCCAATAATAATTGAATACCCTGACGTTGCTGCTCTTTATCCATGCTTTGATATGCGGCAATGCCAGCCTTTTCATTTAAGCTATTGCTAGACAGTGATTCAGTTTGTTGTTTAAAAGAAGCGGCTTTTTCAAATGACTTGCTGTCGCCTGCACGAATAATAGAGAGTTGGCCATTTTGCAGTTTGTCTTCTTGTTTTTTTTCCGACTTAAGCTCACGCGGCATTTCCCGTGAGGATCGGGCAATATCAGGTGATCTTAATAAAGATAGTGACTCAATACTCAACAACTTTTCCTAATAGGCAAAAATAATATTTAACAAACCTCTGGCTCGCAACTCATTAATCATTAGCAATCTCTAATTTATGCAAAAATTACTTTATGCCAAGTATTTACGCAAGAATTGTTCCAAGTTATTATCTACTCTCTTCCTGGCAATTTTTTCCAGGTTACCTTGTCACGCAAGTAAACCGGTTGTATATCATCTACTTCGACTGCGTTGCCATCTGCTATTAGAGCCTTAGCTATGGGCAACATGTACAGCGCATTGGGATACAAAATATCGGTTAGCACTTCAGTTTTAGCCAAAGCATTTAATTCTGGATATGCCAGCCATCCTGTTCCAACACCGGCCATTGTTTTGCTATTAGTGAGTAACAACGAACCTTCCTCTGGTGGTAACACTTGTTCTTTACCAACCAATACCATGATATTTTGTTGAAGTTGATATTGACCAAAATATACTTCAGACATGCGCGCATCTATTGCTGCGCACACATATTCACACTGATTTTGTGCAAAAGCTTGTTGAGCCATGGCTGCTAACGTTGATATGCCTACTACTTTATGACCAGTCCCTAGGGCTAACCCCTGCAGTACACCTGTCGCAATGCGCACACCGGTAAAGCTCCCAGGGCCTCGACCAAATGCTAAATAGTCCAAGTCTTGAAGTGTTACGTTGGCTTCTTTTAGCACTTCATCAATCATCGGCAATATGCGTTGACTGTGTTGTTGCGGGCAAATTTCAAAACGATTAAATACGTGTTGATTGACCTCAAGGGCGACTGAACAAGCCTCAGTGGCAGTATCGATAATTAGAATATTCATGTCTGGGTCTCAACTTTGTCTTTTTTGTTGTGCATGTCGTGTAAAAAATCTACCGCTTTTTGTAAATCTCGGGTGCGATGCATATCTGGTAAACTACCCATAAAGATTTTGCCATAATCTTTGGTCACTAATCGATTATCACAAATTACCAACACACCTTTATCGGTTTCGTCACGGATCAAACGCCCTGCACCTTGTTTTAATGCAATAGCGGCTTGGGGAATTTGTAACTGTGCAAATGGATTACCGCCACTTTTACGACAATCTTCAATCCTTGCTTGTAATAACGGATCATCAGGGGAAGCAAAAGGTAATTTATCAATTAATACACACGTCAGGTCGTCTCCTCGCACATCCACACCTTCCCAAAATGCCCCTGTGCCTAACAATACCGCATCTTTATTGGCTAAGTAACTTTCTAGCAGTGCTCGTTTGGTAGTAGAGCCCTGAACCAAGATAGGATTGTCTATTTTATCTTTTAGCTGGCTGGCAATTGCATTTAATGTGGCATGACTGGTAAATAATAAAAAACAACGGCCACGACTGGCTTTGACTAATTTGATAGAAATATCTAACAGCGTGGCACGCATTTCTCTAGCGTTCGGCTCTGGTAAAAAGCGCGGTACACATAACATGGCTTGATTGGGATAATCAAAGGGACTGTCTAAAGACAAAGTGGTGGCATTATCTAGACCCATTTGTCGTTGAAAATGGGTAAAACCTCCATCTACCATTAAGGTGGCAGAGGTAAACACCCAACTACGTTTTGGTTCGGCTATAAAGTCGGCGAATTTTTTCGAAATACTTAAAGGGGTTAGATGCAACACTATATGACGCATAGTGGTCTCGAACCAAAGGCTTACACCTAGTTGTGAAGTGTCAGTTAAACGCGCTAATTTACCCCTAGTTTCTGATACACGTTCAAAAATATTATCTAGGTCTTTGTCACGACCAACATGTAATTTGAGGACTTCGTACAAAATATTCAGACTGTCAGTTAACTTACTGATTTGAGTTTGTACATCGCCTCTAGTTAACATTTGGCGCCAATTACCCTTGGATGGATTTTCAGGGAATAAAATGCGTAAATCTGCAGCAATCATTTTGCATTTTTCAGCAGCATTTTGTAATTGTTTGGCGTCTTTGAGAACTGTACGATACACCACTTCAACATCGCGGCTAATATCCTGCATTTGCCTACTCGAAAAGGTTTCTCCAAAATATTCACTGGCAATGTCAGGTATTTGATGGGCTTCATCAAATACCACTAAGTCTGCTTCAGGGATAAGCTCACCAAAGCCGGTATCTTTTAAAGCCATATCAGCAAAAAACAAATGGTGATTAACCACAACAACATCAGCATCAAGGGCTTTACGACGCGCTTTAACCATATAACAGTCTTCATAATCTGGGCAATCTTTGCCCAAACAGTTATCTGCTGTAGAGGTAACAAAAGGTAACACTTTTGCGTCTTCTGCCAGCGACCTCATATCACCCATATCACCAGTCTTAGTACTCGAAGCCCATACTCTAACTTGGGTCAGTTCGGTTAACGTTTGTCTATCAACTAACGTGCTATTTCCTCCATGTTGCCTTAACCGATGTAAACATAAATAATTAGCACGACCTTTTAACAAAGCCGTTTTGCTGTTAGAGCCCAGCGCCTTTTTTATTAAAGGTAAATCACGATGAAAAAGTTGCTCTTGTAGGTTTTTAGTCCCCGTGGAAACAATCGTTTTTCTTTCAGACAATAGCGCTGGGGCTAAATAAGCAAATGTTTTACCTGTGCCCGTTCCAGCTTCAACAATAAGTGGGGCTTTATTTTTGATAGTATTTTCGACAGCAACAGCCATATCGGTCTGTGCTTGGCGCGGCACAAACCCTTCTATAGCCTTTGATAACTTGCCATCGACAGCAAACAAAGATGATGTTTTGGACATAGCGCCTTAATGAATAATGAGTGTGTAAAAACGTGGGTCGAGATTATGCCAAAAAGCATGACAACTAACGAGTGAAAAGTTGTGACTTATAAACACAACTCTCCTTGCCAAATTTTTTTTTCATGGTATTTTTTGCTGCAAAATATAAGAGAGTTTATTCCATGCCAAAAGCCAGTGAAGTTAAAAAGAATGCCGCCGTTGAACATAATGGCAAAGTATACCTAGTTAAAGAGATCAACAAACTCACCCCAAGTGGTCGTGCAGGTGCCAGTTTATATAGAATGCGTTTGTATGAAGTGGGCACAGGCGCTAAAGCAGATGAGAGCTTTAAAGCAGACGAGATGCTTAATTTAGTTGATTTTAACCGCAACAAAGTCAGTTTTTCCTATATCGATGGTGACGAATATGTATTTATGGATGACGAAGACTATTCATCTTATTTTTTAAACACAGACACTATCAGTGAAGAACTTCATTTTATCACTGAAGATACAAAAGGCATGCAGATTTTATTGGTTGAAGGAAAGCCCGTAGGCATTGAACTTCCTGCTTCTGTAGATTTGCTTATTACAGAGACCGATCCTTCTATTAAGGGTGCATCAGCCAGTGCTCGCACGAAACCTGCCACATTAGCCACAGGCCTAGTGGTTCAGGTACCTGAGTACATTGCCAGTGGTGAAAAAATAAAAGTCAACACATCTGAAAGCAAATTTATGGGCCGTGCAGACTCTTAAGTCAAAATCAAAGGTCAAAAGCGATGCAACACAGAGAGGGAACGTCAGGCAAAGGTTGCCCCGCAAAGGTTGCCCCGCAAAGGTTGCCCCGCAAA
>JBNMPD010000097.1:0-10934 GCA_051276225.1 Flavobacteriales bacterium | reverse complement strand
CAACTGCTAATGCGCGTTCAAATACTGGCTCAAAAAATAATCGTTTGTCAGTGAAGTTGACACCTATATCACACCACGACATTAACTTATTTCACTCGCTTGGCACGCATGAGTCTATTTGTGTTTTCTTTGCCAATAAAAAAGGAGCCCAATGCTGCGCGTTTTATAACAACAACTTGATCTTTCCTCAATCTTAAACGTGTACTGTCAGATTGACGCCATACCTGTCCATTATCAAGAGTTAAAATTAGTTCGCCGCGCGGGGCTTTTTGAACCTCGACTATGGTAGCTTGGATCTGTTGGATTAAATCTTCCGAGCGCTGTTTGTTTTCATCACCAAATTTTGCTTGTTGTTGTTTTTCAGTGTTATCAACAACAGTTGTTGGTTGTGGCTGAACAACGGATAATTCTTTTGAAATTTTCGACCCCGCTAATACTATCTCTGACTGAGTTTTTTGTGCTAATTGAACAGCATTGTCTACTTTTTTGGTAGTGGTAACTTTTAAAGAAGCTTGACGTTGCTTGGGTTGGCTATTTTTAGTTTCCTTGGTCAATTTGTCGTAACAAACTAATCGCTGCGAGCTATCGTTATTTTTAGCACATATTGATAATTCATCTAATAGCGTATTAGCAACACCAATCGGGCTAACAAAAATCATTAAAAATACACATCTACTCAAATAGGTCATAAATCATCCTGTTGTTCTTGAGCTGCTTTTTTTCGAGTATAAATGCTGCCTATCACAATGCCAAATTCGAATAAAATCCACATAGGTATAGCGAGCAGTGTTTGCGATATAATGTCGGGTGGGGTCAACAGCATGCCTACTACAAACACACCTACAATAACGTATGGACGTTTTGCTCTTAACGCATCCGGTGTAGTTACACCGGTCCAACACATTAGGACTATGGCTACTGGTATTTCAAAAGATAGCCCAAAAGCAAAGAAGATTTTAAGTACAAAATTAAGATAACTACTGATGTCAGTATTGATCACCACACCTTCTGGTGCCACGCTAGTAAAGAAAGCAAACGCTAAAGGGAAAACAACATAGTAGGCAAAGGCCATACCTAGATAAAACAATAATGTACTAGAAAAAAGTAGCGGTGCGACCAAACGTTTTTCATTTTTATATAACCCTGGCGCCACAAACCCCCAAATTTGGTAAAGCACAACAGGAATAGCAATAAAAAATGACAACACCATTGTCAATTTAAAAGGTGCAAAGAAAGGGGAGGTGACATCCGTGGCAATCATTTGTGCATTTTCTGGCAAAGTGTCTAATAAGGGAGTCGCTAACCAGTGGTATAGGTCTTGTGCAAAATAAACTAAACATAGGAAAACCACAAACACACTGACAACTGCTTTTAAAACACAGCCTCTGAGCTCAATTAAATGAGCAATTAAGCTATTCGATTCAGCCATGTTAGTTACTCTTTAGAATAAGGTTTTTGAACGGACTTGGCTGCATCACGAAGCTCATCAACTGATTTTTGTAGCTCCGGAGACAGGTTTTCAAGGTTCTGTTGCTCAGCTTTTTTCAAATTTTCATGTAATTCATGAATTTTGAATTGTTGCTCGACTTCCTGTCGAAAACCATTGGCCATACCTTTGATGCTCCGCACTGTTTTCATAGTTGAGCGGATAGCGCCAGGTAATCTTTCAGGTCCCAACACTACTAAACCTACAACAGTAATAATTAATAGCTCGAAAAAGCCTATATCAAACATTAATTAGACTCTTTATGTTTGCTCTTAGTTTGCTGAACAGGAGCTTCTGCATGTTTAGAGTTTTCTGCGTCTGCAGCATTCCCAGCATCAGCAACTGATTTAACTTCGACTTCTTCTTTAGCAACAAAATCAGCGTCTTTTTCTTTATCATCGTCACCCATCGCTTTCTTGAAACCCTTCATAGCTGAACCTAAATCACCACCTAAACCGCGCAGTTTTTTTGTGCCAAAAAGTAAAACTACAATAACTAATATAATGACTAACTGCATGGGACTGATGCCAAACATAAACTTACTCCTAATGTCTCTGTGATTTCATTATACGTAGCTTATTATAAAGGTCACTGGATTTGATAGCCAAAATTAGGTTGTTTGACTTTTTAACCACTAATTGCGTTAATCTTGAATTTACAAACGTTAATTGTTAGCTTAATAAATACTTGTTTATCAATATTTACGCTAAGGGAACGTTTGAAAAAAGCTTATTTATTATTCTTTGTCAGCATCGCTTTTATAACAAAGACCAATGCACAAAAGATGCAACAAGAATACCCATGGTTAGATAACATGCACCAGAGCATTGCGTCTTCAGTTAACACTAGCGCTTTATGGTTTGATGAATTTTTTGCCATAGAAGAATTTGAAAAAAGCGAAGAAGCATTTGGCGAGGCACGTATTCGATTGGGTTGGGAGCCAAGAAGCCGAGATATAGTTGAGTTCGAGACACGTTTTAAAGTAAGGGTAAAATTACCTAATTTGAAAAATCGTGCCGATCTGGTCCTATCTGATTATGACGATGACAGACACGAAAATGACATTCAAGCGTCTGGCAATAATGACTTTGTCGAGCAGAATCGTTTTAGTTTGGCATTACGCTGGCGTAATAGTCCTGAAAGCGGAATGTCATATCGTATCGGTGTAGGTCGTCGCTTGCAGGCTTTTGTTAAAAGTCGCTACCGAAACACCCATCTTCTGACTAATAAGACGACTTTGCGTTGGGAAACGTCAGCGTATATGTACAGCAATGACGGTTTAGGAGCTGATTTTTCCTGGCAAGTAAGCTATAACGCCACTGATTATTCAATATTTAGATGGAATAACCATTTTTATTTTAGAGACCGAAGCAACGATTGGCTTTGGCAACACAGCTTACAAAAACTGATACAGTTTGATGAAAAAAATGCGCTGATAGCGGGTGTTTATATTGAAGGACTGAGCCGCCCAAATTATCGTTTAGAAGAATATTTAGTCAGTTTAAGGTGGCGTAAAAACACATTGCGGAAGTGGTTGTTTTATGAAATTGAGCCTTTTGTTTTGTGGCGTCGTGACGAGATGTTTTCTGCCTCTTACGGAATTGCTGTGCGGCTAGAGGGTTTTTTTGGTGGGTCGTAACCATATTCTGCTAGGCAAAATTTTACTGAGGAGCTTTAAGTTGAAGAAGTAATGGCTCCAAATATCAGTATCAAAACCTGCTCAGCAGGCTCTAATATATTTTGATATGAGAGCGTTTTAATTTCGTTTCTTTTTAAATGCAAAAAACCAGCAGGCTATGCCTAATAAATCAAAGCAACCGCTGGGCCACCAATTATCTTGGTATATAGGTAATATGGCGCCAACAATAATTAAGGTTGTACCCATTATCATCAGTAACGTGCTGATATGTTGTTGCCTAAACTGTTCTTGTTGGGCTTCAAACTGAAATTTTTGTTTTTCAGGCAACATCTTAACTTGCTTTAAGGTGTCATAAATTAAGTCTGGCATTTCTGGTAACTTCTCAGACCAATAAGGTAGGTTGGTAGAGATTTTTTGATACATGGCTTTTAAGCCAATTTGTTCTTTCATCCAATTTTCTAAGAACGGTTTAGCCGTTTTCCATAAATCAAGCTGCGGGTATAACTGACGGCCTAAACCTTCAATGTATAACAAGGTTTTTTGCAGTAGTACTAACTGTGGTTGTATCACCATATTAAAACGTCTGGCGGTATTAAATAGTTGCAGCAGTACGTTACTAAATTCAATTTCTGCTAAAGGTTTTTGAAAAATAGGTTCGCAAACTTTACGAATAGATGCTTCAAAATCATCAATATCAGTGTCTGATGGTACCCATCCTGAATCCACGTGTAATTCAGCTACTTTTCGGTAATTACGGTTAAAAAAAGCAATGAAATTTTCAGCCAAATAACGTTTATCTTCACTGTTGAGTGTGCCGACTATTCCAAAATCTATTGTGATATATTGGGGGTTATTTGGGTTAACGGTAGATACAAATATATTGCCAGGGTGCATATCTGCATGGAAAAAACTATCTCGAAAAACTTGAGTGAAAAACACTTCTACTCCACGCTCCGCTAATCTTTTCATATTGGTGTTACGCGCAATAAGTTGTTCTATATCCGATATAGGAGTGCCATAAATTCGCTCCATTACCATCACATTTTTATGGCTATAGTCACTATAAATGGTTGGCACATACAGAGCCGTGGAGTTTTCAAAATTTCGCTTAAACTGTATGCCGTTGGCTGCTTCGTGAGTTAAGTCAAGTTCATCAATAATAGTGCGTTCGTATTCTCTGACAACCTCAACCGGGCGTAAACGTTTGCCATCAGGCAGCAGCTTTTGTAAGGCGCTCGCCGCTGTGCGCATAAGCTCAATATCAGATTGAATGGTATGTTGAATATTGGGGCGAATAACTTTAACAATCACATCATGATTGCCGTCTTTTAGTTTTGCGGCATGCACTTGAGCAATAGAAGCAGAGGCCAGTGGTTTAGTTTCAAATTCACTAAATAAATCACTGAGTTCAGTTAAACCCAGAGCATCTCGAATAATTTGTTTAGCTGACTCAGGGTCAAAGGGTTCAACTTTGTCTTGAAGAATAGACAGCTCGCTTGCCACATCTGGCGGTAGCAAATCCTTACGAGTGGATAACATCTGGCCAAACTTAATAAACACAGGTCCTAAGGTCTGTAAAGCCAACCTGACGCGTGTTCCTTGTGATTTATCAGGATGTTTGTTGCGAAGCCAGAAAAATCCAAATCGACCTAACTTTGCATACCAAGGTAACCATTTACTGGGTATAAGTTCATCTAGGCCATGTTGCAACATAACTTTATTAATTTGATAAAAGCGTAGAATTCTCACGTTAGTTTTTTGTTCCTGTATTTACTGCCTTCGCTTGTTCTAATAAAGCAATCTTGGCAGATAAACGTTCTGTGACGCTACGTAGCTCATTCACACCGCGACTAAATTCAACCATTTCGCTAGGTTTGACTGCAATTGAATCGCTTTGGGTTAAATGTTCTCCAAGCTCAACAGCACCTTGTTCAATTTGTGCTTTAGCCGTATCAAACAATGTTCTCATGCTGGTAAACGTTTGGTGGGCGGCTACATCACCGGTGAACTGTGAGAGCTGTTCTTCCCAATCAACATCCAAATCTTTGAGCAATGCACTGAAAGTTTGTGCCACATATATGTCACCAATTAAATTTAGCTGCTTTTGTTGGATCAACTGGGTGAGTTTGCTGCTGTCTTTGAGCTTGGGTAACGTCTCTAAATTAAGCTCAATCAAACAATCTACTGGTTCAGGGGGGGGCTCTAAATCATAATCTTGGGTGACAACAGTACGCACATCAATTTGCTCAGAAAAGCTGAACAATAATGGCCACGGTAGTTCTTTAATTGTCACCTGCAAAGACTTGCCTGATAATTTTTTCAAACGTTGTTGGCTATCATCATCAAGTTTAAGCAATTGATTCATCGCCAGCTCGATCCCTGAGGTAACTAATTGGGCAAAGGGCATATTAAAATTTGAAACCTCTATGTAACGCGACTATACCGCCGGTTAAATTTTGATAAGTTGTTTGCTCAAACCCAGCAGAGTCCATCATAGTTTTTAACGCTTCTTGTTCTGGATGCATACGAATAGATTCAGCCAAATATTGGTAGCTGTCCGCATCATCGGCCACAAGTTGGCCAATTTTTGGTAATAAATGAAATGAATACATATCGTAGGCTTTGTTCAGCATCTCGTTTGTTGGTTTAGAAAATTCTAAAACCAATAAACGGCCGCCAGGTTTTAATACGCGATACATTGAAGCCAAGGCTTTGTCTTTATCAGTCACATTTCTAAGCCCAAAAGCAATGGTAATGACATCAAAGCTGTTATCAGGGAAAGGCAATGCTTCAGCATTAGCTTGCACATATTCTACGTTACCCACTATGCCTTTATCACGCAATTTATCACGGCCAACTTTGAGCATGGCATCATTGATATCAGCCAATACTACCTTGCCTGATTCACCTACAATACGCGAAAACTTAGCTGTTAAATCTCCGGTGCCACCGGCCAAATCCAGTACTTTGTGCCCAGCTCGCACTCCGCTACAATCAATGGTGTAACGCTTCCACAAACGATGCACACCTAACGACATTACGTCATTCATAATGTCGTACTTCGCGGCAACTGATTGAAACACCTCTTTAACCATATTCACTTTTTGGCTGGTATTTACCTGTTTAAAACCAAAGTGAGTGGTTTGTTCTGAACTTGGAGTAGATACTTGAGAATCAGTTGTGTCAGCGGCGCTCATATGAAATCCTAATAAATGATATGGAGTTAGTTTACCGAATAAAAGCGTAGGCCAACAGATAAGAATGATGGAATAGCCATCACTGTGTATTTGAGAGATGTTTTGCTAAAAATCATATGTCGTAGCAGCATTGCTGCACCTATATATGATTATTGATAGTTATCACCCACACTTTTCGAGATGATCATGCTCAATTCCTGTAATGAACGGCCGCTTTGTTGTTGCAACTCATTAAAGCTATCTTGAATCGCTGTTAGGCTACGTTTCGATCGTGCTGAGCCAGAAATAATATCGCGTTGGGTAAAATAGCCTACTATGTCATTGCTAAGTAAGAACGTATCTTTGCCTATCATCCGCAAACCATAAGGACCGGTATTCCCGCCAAGTCTTGCTCCGTGTTTTTTTAAATAAGTCCAAAGACCGATAATATCCTCGTTTGGCCAATCAGCGACAAATTTAGCAAAACTTCCATGCTCCCGAGCCACAGAATCAATCATGATAGCATTGTCACGAATTGTTCTGACTTTGGTATAATTACGGATAATACTAGGGTCGGTTGCTTTCTGTTCGAGCATTTCGTCGGGAACTAAGAGTATTTTTTCGATATTAAAACCAAAAAATACGCGTTCAAAATCAGGCCATTTGTTTCTTACAACACGCCATACAAAGCCAGATTGAAAAACTTTTTTGCTAAATTCAGCTAAAAACCTGTCATCTCCGACTTTGCTCAATAATTTATTTGACAAGGGCTTATTTAAGCCAGTGGCCAAAGCTTGCGGGCCACCTTTTCGCTCACAAGCTCGCTGATAAATGGCAGCAAATTTTTCAAGGTTCTGCATATATGTTTACTCTAAATAACTGCACTCGCAGCAAAGCTGTCGAATACCAAACTCAGTCAGCATATGAGTAATGCAAAATTGAGGCGAGGGATCAAAACAATGCTGTTGTGGATTAAATACTAACGAGTAATCTAAGCTGCAATACCTGAATGGCGTAATAACGCATCTACTTCTGGTTCGCGCCCTCTGAATGCCACGAACAATTCCATCGGTTCTTTACTGCCGCCCATCTCTAAGATGTTAGTCAAAAAGTCTTGGCCAGTTTGTTGATTAAAAATACCTTCTTCTTCAAAGCGACTAAATGCATCAGATGACAGCACTTCTGCCCATTTATAGCTGTAATAACCTGCAGCGTAACCACCGGCAAAAATGTGTCCAAAACTATTTTGGAAACGGTTAAAGCTAGGTGGAATAAGTACCGAAACTTGTTTACGCACATTATCTAACCAATGTTGAACGTTAGTTTGTCCCGCAACAAAGTTTTCGTGCAGACTAAAATCAAATAGACTAAATTCTAACTGTCGTAGCATTTGCATGGCGGATTGGAAGTTACGTGCAGCTAACATGTTATCTAACAAGGTTTGAGGCAATGCTTCACCTGTTTTGAAGTGCCCTGAAATAAAGCTCAAGGCTTCTGGTTGCCAGCACCAATTTTCTAAAAATTGACTAGGTAATTCTACTGCATCCCAAGGCACACCGTTGATACCAGACACACCGGCTACGTTTATTTTAGTCAGCATATGATGAATGCCATGCCCAAATTCATGAAATAAAGTGACGACCTCATCGTGAGTAAACAGTGCGGGTTTGTCGCCTACAGGGCCATTAAAGTTGCAGGTTAAATATGCGACAGGATATTGTTGGCTTCCATCTGTTTTTTGTCTTCGCACGCGGCATTCATCCATCCAAGCACCACCGCGTTTTTTCTCTCGAGCATATAAGTCTAAGTAGAAACTACCTCGTAGCTCGCCTGTTTGGTCATGGATATCATAAAAACGTACCTCTTTATGCCACGTATCAACATCGCCACGAGCGCTGATGGTTAAACTATATAAACGTGACACCACTTCAAACAAACCTTTCACTACCTTGTCTTCGGGGAAATAAGGACGCAGTTGTTCATCTGAAATCTTATAGGTTTGTTCTTTTAATTTTTCACTATAGTAAGCAAAATCCCACGCTAGTAATTTATCTGCTTGATAATGTTCGTTGGCATAAGCTGTTAATGTATCAATGTCTTTTTGTGCCTGGGGCTTAGAGCGTTTAGCTAAATCGTGCAAGAAACCATTTACTTGTTCTCCACTATTAGCCATCTTGCTGGCGAGTGAATATTCCGCAAAATTTTTAAAACCTAATAGCTGTGACAATTCTTGGCGTAAACTTAATGTTTCGATAATAATGTCTGTATTGTCCCATTTACCTGCATTTGGTCCTTGGTCAGAAGCCCTTGACGTATAAGCTCGGTACATTTCTTCACGTAATTCACTGTTATCAGCGTGGGTCATAACAGGTAAATAACTAGGGATATCTAAAGTGAATAACCAGCCTTCTAAATCCTTACTTTCAGCTAGCTGTTTGGCTGCACCTAAAGTAGATTCAGGTAAACCGGCTAATTCAGCCTGATCAAGAATATGTTTTTGCCAACCTAAAGTGGCATCCATAACATTATTGCTGAAGGTCGAACCTAAGTCTGATAAGCGACTCTTTACCTCCGCATAACGGACTTTTTTGTCATCGTCTAAAGCTACGCCAGATAATTTAAAATCGCGGATCGCATGGGTAATGACTTTTTTCTGTGCTTCTGACAGGTCAGCAAACTCATTACTCGATTCAATTTTGCAATAAGCATTATACAAGTCAGCGTTTTGACCCACCCAAGTGCCATATTCTGATAAAGCGGGTAAACAAGCATCGTGTGCTTCACGTAATGCATCGTTACTTACTACTGAATTCATATGAGAAACCGGAGACCACGTCCGGTTGAGTTCGTCGTCTATTTCTTCGATGGGTGCTACTAGCTGTTCCCAATTATAACTGCCTTGACTCAACGTTTGGGTGATTTTGGTTTTACAGGCCTGAATAGCTTTTTCAATAGCAGGTTGAATATGTTCAGGTTTGATAGCCGAAAATTGCGGAAGGCTAGATAAATCAGTAAGTGGGTTGGTCATAAAGTAATCTTCTCTCCTAAGTTATTTAAGGAAATTGGGTTACATTGACTAAATCACAAGAGGTGACCGACGGTTGTAACCAATAATTTTATTAACGATGTAATTTAATTATAGCCACTAGGTTCTTTTTACATTTACAACACGTATCGATTAGATAGATTGCATCAATTGAAAAATTGCGATGTTATTTTTGTACAATAGACACTATCTTTAACCAAATATTTCAACTAGGCAGACTCATGGCAGATTTTGATTATATATGTATTGGCGGTGGTAGTGGCGGTATTGCATCTGCAAATCGCGCAGCTAAACACGGTAAAAAAGTAGCATTGGTAGAAGCAAATGCAATCGGTGGCACGTGTGTCAATGTAGGTTGCGTACCCAAAAAAGTGATGTGGTTCGGTGCACATGTTGCCGAAGCCATTAATCTTTATGCAGCTGATTATGGATTTGATGTCACATTAAACAACTTCAATTGGCAGACCTTAGTGGATAGCCGTGAGGCTTACATAAAACGTATTCATAACAGTTATGGCAGTGGTTTTGAAAAAAATGGTGTCACACTTATCAAGGGTTTTGCGACTTTCGTAGACAAAAACACTGTCGAAGTGAATGGTAAAAAGTACAGCGCTGATCATATCCTGATCGCTACCGGTGGTCGTCCGGTGATGCCGAAGCTACCAGGTGCAGAATTGGGTATTGATTCTGATGGTTTCTTCGACTTAACTGAACAACCTAAACGGGCAGTAGTTGTTGGAGCTGGATATATAGCAGTAGAACTTGCTGGTGTAATGCACGCTCTGGGTACAAAAACTGACTTGGTAGTACGTAAGCATGCTCCGTTACGTACCTTCGATACTATGATTTCTGAGACATTGGTAGAGCTGATGGCACAAGATGGCCCTACGCTACATACCCATGCTACACCAACTCAAGTGATTAAAAATGTTGATGGCTCGCTAACGATCGAATTTGAAAACGGTGAATCAATCGAGACCGATTGTGTGGTTTGGGCCATTGGCCGTGAACCATCAAACGATAAGATTGGCTTGGAGAATACAGGTGTTGAGTTAAACGAAGGCGGTTATGTCAAGGTCGATAAATTTCAAAATTCTAATGTTGAAGGTATTTATGCAGTGGGTGATAACATCGGTTACGTTGAACTTACCCCAGTAGCCGTTAAATCTGGTCGTTTGTTATCCGAGCGCCTATTTAATGGTCAAACCAATGCTCATATGGATTATAGCTTAATTCCTACTGTTGTATTTAGTCATCCGCCTATTGGTACAATCGGGTTGAGTGAAGTCGATGCTATTGAGCAGTACGGTGAAGAAAACATAACGGTATATAACTCTGGCTTTGCAGCTATGTACACAGCGGTTACTAGACATCGTCAAATGACTCGTGTGAAGTTAATTTGTGCTGGTACTGATCAAAAGGTAGTAGGCTTGCACGGTATAGGCGCTGGTATGGATGAAATACTTCAAGGTTTTGGCGTAGCCATGAAGATGGGTGCAACTAAAGCTGACTTTGATTCTTGTGTGGCAATCCACCCTACTTCAAGTGAAGAGTTTGTAACTTTGAATTGATGGTTTAGAAAAATCA
>JBNMPD010000096.1:0-11220 GCA_051276225.1 Flavobacteriales bacterium | reverse complement strand
ATAGAATACTTAAAACAGCATTGATGCAAATACCATTGGGAAGAACGGCGCAGCCTGATGAGATGGCAGGTACAGTTTTGTATTTAGTTTCAGATGCTTCTAGCTATACTACGGGTGCTACTGTAGTCGTTGATGGCGGGTTTTTAAGCTAAGATTTTAATTTTAAAACGTTCTATTACGGTAACTTTTAGTTACCGTTTTTTTTATATAAAGACATAACGTCTTTAATCATTTATTTAACGTAAAAAGTCAGTGTTAATTACTAGCGATATATTCAATGCTTTTTATTAGAATATGGTTGTTTACTGATTACGCTGTCAATATACCGTCTTACCAGTAACCAAACGTTCCACTGAAAATAGACAAAATCTATTAATACTTTTAAGAGTCTGTCGGATTGGTTCTTCTATTGTGAAATTAACAGTTGTTTTAATTGCCAATAAAAACATCAAACAAGTTGTTAGTTTAAGCTCTAGCGGCGCATTTTAAAGACCTATGTTAGATTTATCCTTAGATAATTAATAGCATATTTTTATTTCAACAAAATATGTCATTTATCAATGTCCCTTGAGGTACGATCTTCTCTTTGCTGATTTGGAGCCAGAGCCATACTTTACTATTAGTTTTAAATAAGCTGATTAAACAATAATTACAGTTACTTGTTTAACAAATCACCTATCAATATGGATTTATAAATAAAGACTCAAGAGCCTTTATTCAAAATGCTTATACCAATATTTCCAAATACTATAGGTGTTATTCACAAAATTCTTAATAACTGCAAATTGATAATAAAATATCACACTCGCAATTTACAAATGACAGAAGCTGCCCTTATAAATAATATGTTTTCAGGCCACTTTTCCGACAAAACGATCATTAACACCAAGCATTTCATAGGTAAATTTTGTTACTAAAACCTATCTTTAGCAACGTTTTCTATTAGTCGGTAAATTGCCAATTCCAGTGATCTAGCTATGCTTAAACCATGCTAAATGCCAAACATTACGTAATCTGGGCAAAATTTAAGTGCACAAAATCGTAGGTTTCATAGCGTTTCAGTCTCAAGTTTTAATATGCTCGTACAACGAAACACCGCATTCTGTAATTTTTTTTCATCATAAATCAATGCAATTATTTGGCCGAATGTGTCTCTTTTTCTTAACCAGCTTGAGTGTCTTACAGCAAACCAGTAAGCCCAGGGCTGCAGACCAAAATATTACAGGTTGCCTTAGTCACAACGTTTGCTACAAAACAATCAGCCGAACAGAAGATCACCCAACAAAATATTGTGGTATCTGCGTTACAGATACCACAATATTTCTTGGGACTGACGTCTTCCTCTCATGCAGGTGTTTAAAACCGTTGAAAACACAAGTTTATTCAAATAGATATTGGCATCGCAACGGGCCAATCCTTGCGATCACGTGATTCTTGATCCGTTGGTAATAGGGTAAGAAACAGAAGCTTGGTGTTCAAAGTGCTGCATCGAGAAGCATGTTTAGTAGCGATAAAAATATCATTTTATTAGAAGGTCCAGAAGTTGTATTGACAAAGTCCAGTGGTGTTTACAAGTTACACTTCGCTCCGCAAGAAACAGGCGACCAACATATAAAGTACGCTCAATTTAATTAACTCTCAGGTTGATACCAAATAGCGAATTTTGAATAAAAAACCCGCTATGCTGATGTGGACTCTTACTTTTCTGCAAAAAGTGTACTTTCCAAGGTATCGACGATTTGGTTAAGTGCTGTCTGTCCTGTGGTGATCACCTCAAGTCTTGAGTCCATACTTTCATCCAGCTCATTACAACTAAGGACTTCATCGAGCTTATTAAAAGTAAAAATACCTTTGTCGGTTATCATCACGGCCTTTAATCGATATACATCCAAGGTTGTTAGTTCATTCATTACTTGAGTAAAATCAAATACTTTGTCATGGTGAAATGCCCATCCACATGAATAAAAGTCATCCTTATCATTACTTACTTTTACTTTGCCATGGTTTGACAACTCTTCTTCTATATCCAGTAATTCAGCACTGACGCCGTGCTCATGATGAGCAGTTTTAGGCAGCTTAAATTTCGTTTTAGGAGAAAGTATAGATAACGCAATTTTGTTGCTATCCAAAACTGTTAGTGGTGTTGTGGCTAAATCTAATTGAGTAAGGTAGGTGGTTAGATTCGCCTGATCATTTTCTTCATAAAGGTCCGCTTTAGTCGCAACAATATGATCTGCAATTTCCAACTGTTCCCTAAAAATTTGATGCTGGTTGTAACGTTCCTTTGTGACCAAGCGTGCATCAACCAACGTCAGCGTGCTATTGATAGAGAATGTATCTTGATAATGAGCTTGCTGTAAACTGGCCAACACTTCTTTTGGGTGACCTAAGCCAGTTGGCTCGATGAGCAGTCGATGGGGTTTGGCATATGATATTAGCTGGTTTAAAGCAATTTGCATGGGCAAACCAGACGTGCAACACATACAACCACCAGGCACTTGTCGTACATAAATATTATTTTCTGGCCGACCTTTAAAAAATGCACCATCAATGCCAATTTCACCAAACTCATTGACTAAAATAGCCCATCTTTCGTTGGCAGGTTTGAGTGTTAATAGGTGTTGGATAAGCGTGGTTTTTCCGGCACCCAAAAAACCCGTAATAATATTAGTGGGAATAGGCAATGTTAGTGAGTTCAACTTTTCCATAGATTTCCGATTAAATGATGCATGTTTACAGGATTATTCGATAATGTAATGTAATGTAATGTTATATTATATCATTAATTCTGGTCTCATGGTTAAGTTCGTTATAGTTCTAATTATATTTTTGTTATTTGATGTGTGGGCAGCACAGCACTCGTGAACACTTTTGCGCTTTATCGAGCATATTATTATTGATGAAACTCCACTTTATGATGCTAATAATGCTGCCACTTCTCAACGGTTCTCTGCTGTTCATCTTATGACCATTGGATAGGGTTAACTGTTATCCACAGAAGAAAATAAATATTAAGTCGTTATGAGTAAATCTTGCCGACTAACTTAATCG
Source organism: Flavobacteriales bacterium (assembly GCA_051276225.1). Taxonomy (GTDB): domain Bacteria; phylum Pseudomonadota; class Gammaproteobacteria; order Enterobacterales; family Alteromonadaceae; genus Paraglaciecola. Next base: position 8,169 of record JBNMPD010000096.1, on the reverse strand, counting down.
GTCAGGAGGTATTGCCTGTGCAGGCGACGAGTGATCAAAACTACCAAGTGACATTGCCGTCAACGAATACCGTCAAAAATTTGCTTAACCAAATAATGTCGATATCAGGTTTTATTGTGTCTATTGATGAACAAGGTAATAGGACCATGACCAGTTTTTAGCCTTTACTCATTAACCTCTGCCGCCACCTAATCAACTGATTTATGTCAGCACACCTAACGACATGCCAGCAACTAATTTTCAAATGCCGTACACGATTTTAGGCGTGCTTAGAAAAAACTTGTATGAAAATTTATTGGGTACCTCAGCATATAACCAGAATTTATTGACGGTAAAAAAGTTTTATGAACAGCCAGATAACTTCCGCATGCACTAATTTGTCTTAACCTTAGGTCAACTTATAAACCTATCCCATGGGCCTGTTATGGCAACAGTAGTCGTGGGGGAATATAAGTTAACAAATAAGGTACGTCCATCAGGCGAAAAACAGGCACCTGCAGGCTCGGTTTGCAATCTTACGCGCGCGAAGTCATAGGTTTTTCCATCTGGCGTCACCCCTTTAATATGATTTTCTGTGCGAACAGTATATTGGTCTTCACACACAATTAGGTGGCCATTAGGCGCTACGGTAACATTATCTGCAAAATTCATAGTTTGTGGATATTCACTTTCAACAAATAAACTTAGTTTGCCTGGACGCTTGTTTTCACTTGGACTACCTTCGACTAAAGAAGGCACGTAACGCATAATTTGTCCCAATTTTTTGGCACCGCCATTAGTGCAACAAAAATATAGTTCGTTATCACCCCAATGTATGCCTTCACCTCGTGCAAACAGCGCTGCTCCTGCGTTAAAACCCTGCAAACGCAGGTCATCATTAGGACTTTCAGGGTGATCCAACTCAATCCATTCAACAGCCATTTCTTGGTTTAAGGGCATAGATCCTGAATGCCAGTTGCGTGTATCGAATTTAGGTTGTTGTGTTATCACCAATGCTTGCAAACGACCACCAGCCTGTAAATTAGCTTTTTGATTGGGGATATAACGATAAATCAGGCTATCGTCTCTGTCTTCGGTCATATAAACAATGCCCGTTCGGGGATCAACACAAGCGGCTTCATGGTTAAATCTGCCCATCGCTTTAATGGGGATGGCATTGACCATCTTAGTGGCATTGGCGGGTACTTCAAACACATAACCATGGTCTTTACTGATCATCTTGTCTGCTTTAACCACCGACTCTTCGCACGTCAGCCATGTTTCCCAAGGCGTAACACCACCAGAACAGTTGCGGATCGTGCCAATTAGCGACATAAACTGCTGTTCAACACGTTTCGATTGCAAGTTGTAAACAATGGAACTGGTACCGCCGGGCAACGGATAAGTATTCTCAAAGGTGTCATAGGCTAACTCAAGCATCATAACTTGCTTGTCACCATGATGTTTTTTGATCAGTTTATTGGCCGTGATTTCGTGATTTCTGATTAAAACCACTCGTTTATCATCAAGATAAAAACAACCCATGCCATCAGCACGATCAGGCACATTTAGGTCATCCTGCATTTTGTCTCCCAGACGCGAGATAACCTCATAACTAAAACCAGAGGGTAAGTCTAATAACGCATTGGGATCAGGTATCAGTTTTCCGTATGCGGCATTTTGTGTCATAACACTAGTTTGCAAGCGAGACTGTGAGGCATGCAGATGTGATGCTAAGCCTCCAAACGCCATGGCCACTAAACCTTGATTAAATTGTCTTCTATTCATCATCACTTTCTCCTTATCCAGATTTTAATACAGAGAAATAGTTACCACGACCCATACATGGGGTTAGGCAATAAAATAAATGTACGTGGTTGCTGCAACAATAAATCAGCGATATCGGCATCTTCTTGAGTCATGCTTGGAAAGTCCTTAATATTATCGCCCACGTGCATCAATATTTGCTGCGATTGTGACCATTCTTGTGTGCTTGTAGATGGTGTCTTGGGGCGGTAACAAGGTGCATTACCCATTTCGACTTGCTGGCGGCGTAAGTCTTTGTCATTTATCATAGCTTTGCCGTCAATAGCACGCTTATCTGCTTCGGCTCTACCTAACAAGCAGGTATTACTTGGGGTAAGTGGTAAACCCAATGCGCGTAAATTCTTCCATGTGTATGACTCAACTTCTTTTTCTCGGTTGGTGATAAGGGCCAACTTGCCACCCTTATCTAATACCGTTTGGATAAAAGCAGCAGCGCCCGGAACTAAACCAGCTGAGGCTTGTTTTACCCAGTTTTCCCACGTCTCGGGGATATAGCTAGCACCCGTTTTATCCAGCGATACCTGATAAGGGCTATTATCTAGAATGGTTTCGTCTACATCCATTACCACCACCCAGCTATCTTTTTGTGGAGATAGTTGTTTTAGTGTGCTGGAAGCTTGTTGATAAATATCCTGAGTGAGAAATTGGTATTCTTTGCTGGTGGTTAACCATTTCACTGATGGCGAAAGCGGAAAGGGTTGAGAGGTAATCGACAGAGTGACCGCACAATGATCACTCAACATGTCATCAACTTTCATATTGTCAAACTTGTGCGTTTGCGAGTGAAGCGTGACATAAGGTGATTGGAAACCACCAGCCAAAACATGGTCGATAGGAGCCGGATAGTAAGGATGGCAACCTATCAAATCGGCCGTGGTGTTAAACAACGCAGATGCGCTGCCATTGGTATTAACAAATAGCTCTTGGGTAAGCCGATTGTAAGGTGCACTTAAGCGATGGTTGAAGTCACCAAGCATTATGTAGGGCTGTTGGTCGCGTTCTTTTGCTTCTACCCATGCATCCAAAATCGGTGCCTGTTTGGCAAATACCTGACAGGCCTCTGAATCTGCACGGCTATAGTTATCCACAAAGCAGCCGCTCTTAAGATGCAGATTGAGAATTTCTGTTTCGCCCTTAGGTGTTGGTACGGTCACTGACAAACCATAACGTAGCCCTTCTCTGTCTATCGCCAAATCAGCGTAGTTTTTGCTCGCTGAGATAGGTATATGCTGGCGAACCGCAAAAGCCACTTTTTGTTGAGTGGACAGGCTATCACTGCCTCGGCAAGTGTACGTCCGACTCGGCGTTCTATCAGATACAATAATTTGCCATTCATCAGCGGCAAAAATTTGCTGTATTGCTTGTTTTGAAGCGACCTCTTGTAGAGCGAAAATATCAACATCTAACCTGTCTACGTAGGCTTTCATTGCCTTTATTTGGTCTTGGCTGCGAGGTTTGCAACCCAGTTCGGCAGGAAAACTAAGGTGCTCAATATTCCAAGTAGCTAAGGTGATACCGTCAACAGTAATCGGTTTAACCGATGGGAGTGATGTTGCGGCTAGATGGGTATCGTTTGTTGCCGAACAAGCCGAACAAGTCAAAATGACTAGCGCCATCTTTAAAAGGTTTTTCATGATCTTGATTTCCTTGGAAACGGGGTTACTTTCTATGATGAACACAATGTAAACTCAAAGACATGCAAATACGGTCGTCTGTGTTTGCAGGCACTTTTTATTAACTCAAATAAGCTGTTATTTGAGTTAACCTTAGTCGCTAGATATGAGACTCATCATGCTCTTTACTATCACACTGGCAATTTTCTTGATTTTGGCACAACTGAAAATTACGATAATGTCCGTATGCAACAAACATGGCCCCAGCCACAGTGAGCAGCTTCTCCCATAGTTCACCGATTACCTCTTCACCCAGTGCTACTGCTAGAACCAATAAGGTTAAACCAAGCAATCCGTATTTTAGTAATTCGTATCTTTTATGCTGCTTGCATCCCATAAAAAGCGCATAGATACTAGTAGGGATTACGGCAACAACCATCCATACATGAAACGCTTCATTATCCAAATTTAACGCAGCAAAGTTGGGTAATACAATCAATAAAAATGGTAATGCTACGCAATGGATAGCACAAGTTAATGACAAGCCTATGGCTAGCTTATCGGTAAAAAATTTCATTGAGTTCATAAATTGGCATCTCTGGTAAGCATTTTTTTTCCTTTGTTTACGTGTTGTGGCTTTTAGTCATATAGAAGTTAGTCATCTTTGGCGGTTTATACCTCTAGCTTGCACCTTATATTGGCAGGTTTGATTGCTGTTTCTTTGCATTCATCACACACACAATCCATCTCAAGTTTCGAATTAACCACTTGAAACCCTGCTTGTTTCACATTTTTTTCAAGCGCCTCAATAATGGCATAGTCAATACTAATTTCTTCGACCTTTAGACATTGGGTGCAAATTAGAAACTGCGGTTGATGCTTGTGATCACAAGGTATGTGCGAACAGGCCACATACTTGTTAGCTATTTTTAATTTGTGAGCCAGATTTTCTTCCTCAAGAAAGTCTAATATTCGATAGACAGTCATCGCAGGTATCGTTTCACCAAATTCTTTTTTACATAAATCGACCAATTCATAGGCAGAAAGTGCTTTGCTAGACTTTAAAAGGCCAGTCAAAACTTGCTTTCGCTTATCGGTCAAACGTGTGCCATGAACTTTACATTGCTGCTCTGCTAGGCTAATGGTTGCATCCAGCTTATCCATGACGTTACCTATAACATTATCATTTTATTTTGGCTGGTAAGGGGAACCGTTCCTTGCCCAGATGTTGTGATCCAGATAGCATTAATCTGTTGCATGGCAGAAAATACATAAAAAAAACCAAAGGAAAGAGACGACAACTCATCTATGTCTTCCTCGTTGTAACTATAATGCGCGACGATTTCACTGTGGTCGGCATGCAAATCCTCGTGCTCGTGACTAAGGTCATCGTTTTTGTGGTGATCGTGAGTGTGAGTGTCTTTTCCAGTTGTTTTGTGTTTGATTAAATCTGACAGGTCTATCTTAGCTTGAGTAAGTCTGCAGCCTCCTGAAGAAAATGAAAAAAGCGCCTTGTGGTCATTCAACTTTACTTCTGATTGTTTCACCTTTCTAATATGTTGCTCTGTGCGTGCTTTATGTTCAAAGCCAACGATATTTATTGCCGGGGCTCGTAATTGCATTTCGAGTTTGTTTCCTTCAATGTCAATATTAAGTTCAGACACACCATGCACATGTGCACCTAAATTTGCTTGTTGAGCATGGGACTGAGATAGACAAGAAACCGCAAATAAGCTTAAAAAAAAATCGACACGCGTTCGTGTTGTTGTCACGTTACCACTCCTTTCCAACGTTATAATTAGTGTGTTTAGGACAGTATTAATTAAGCTTTCAATTCCGTACATCTTACTGCGTTTCATGTTAAGCGCTGCTTAATTGGTAGTTTCGAAACTGCCCACAAGCGATGATCATAGAGCCCAGTATTGATACAATAACTTTACCTGTTTCGCCAAATACATCATGGACTAACGTGGTTGACAGAATAATCAATACAAGTCCGATAGAACCCACTTCAAAAACCTTTAAAACTGCGGTGATGTAAGTTGCTCATCATTAATGCCGCAATGCTGATAGGCAGAACTGCACATAACATCCACTGGTGAAACATTTCGTCATCTAAAGCAAATAATTCAGAAAAAGGTGACAGTAAGACAAGCAGTATTGGTAATACCAAGCAATGGACAACATATATCATAGAAAAACCTATCGCTAATTTATCACTTAGCATTTGAAGATTTGTTATTTTCAAATCTTTCTAATCCTGAGGTTGATTACCTTATTGATACAATATAACATAACATTATCAAATATTGTAATGTTATATTATAACAAATTAGGAAAGGTAAAATGTTTAAGGTCTCATCAATAGCTCTAATTGTTGCTGCGCTTCTGCCAGCCAGCGCGTTTGCACAATCGATAGAGGGAGTGGTAAAAAATAGTTTTGGAAAGCCGATTGCAGGCGCCAAAGTAAAGCTAGAAGGTTCCAGCATAGAGGCCATTGTTGATACAAGTGGCCGTTTTGTGTTTGAAGGGTTGAGTCCGGGTGTTAACGAACTGCATATAACAGCAGCGGGTTTTGCCCACTTACATCAAGATGTTGATGTCCCTAGTGCTGGCACGAAAAATATCTCATTCATGTTAAAAAATTCTCCTATTGAAGTGGTTGACATTGTTTCAACGCCGCTGCATTTATCCTCAATGGAATCGGCTTTGCCGGTAAGTGTGTTGTCTGGAGAAGCACTGCGTCGTGAACAAAGCGCGACTATCGGTGAAACCTTGAATAGTCTGGCAGGTGTGCACTCTAGCTTTCATGCCAAAGTAGCCAGTACGCCAATTATTCGAGGGCTAAGTGGTCCTAGAGTGTTGATTACACAAAATGGTCTTGATGTGAGCGACGCATCACGCATTGGCCCGGACCATGCTGTCGCTAGCGAAGCATCCACTGCAACACGGATAGAGGTTTTACGCGGTCCAGCCACCTTATTTTATGGCAGTGGTGCAATTGGCGGGGTAGTCAATGTGGTGGATAACCGCGTACCAACCGACAGCGAAACACGAGGCGAATGGTTAGTTGAAACCAGCACAGTCGATGACCAAAAATTAGCATCATTCAATCTGACTACTGGCACCGATAACTTTGCATTTTATGCCGATGGTTTTGTACGTGACTCAAACGACTATGAAATACCTGTCGAAGCCGAATCTCATGAAGACGAGCACGACGACCATGATGACGACAAGCATGATGAGCACGAAGAACATGGCGGTGACTATACCGTTGAAAATAGTGCCGAAGAGTCATACGGCTTCACTTTTGGAGGTAGTTACTTATTTGACGATGGTTTTGTGGGTTTGTCGGTTGAAAAACTTGATCGGCAATATGGTATTCCTGGCCATTCACATGGCGAAGAAGGACACGAAGATGAAGACCATGACGACGAAGACCATGAAGAAGAACACGATGAAGAGCATTCAGAGGAGAATGTTTTTGCAGATCTTAAACAAACGCGGGTACAGCTTTTAAGTGAATTTGATCTGCAAAATAGTTTTATCAATCAGATTAAGTTACGTGCCGGTTTAACGGACTACGAACACGCCGAAATTGAAGAAGGACAAGCGGGGACTGTATTTGAAAACCAAACGCAGGAATTTCGAATAGACGCTCTTCACCAACCTTTTCAAGAGTGGCGCGGCGGATTAAGCCTGCATTACAAACACAGTGAATCCTCAGCCGTAGGCGAAGAAGCTTTCACTCCTCCATCTGATACTAGCATGCTGGCGTTAGCTTTAATGGAAGAGCGACACTTTGGTGACGTTTTATTGCAGTTAGGTGGGCGTATTGAGCGGGTAACCTTGGAAGCCAATGAAGTTCTGCTATCCAGTATTGAGTTGCACGCTGAAGGAGAGCATGAAGACGAGCACGATGACGAACATGAAGGTGATCATGATGAACACGATGACGATCATGATGATGAACATGGCGGCGAATCGTTTGCGTTTAATGAAGATTATACGCCAATATCATTATCCGCTGGTGCAGTCTGGAGTTTTGCTCCCGAGTACAATGTTGGTATTTCTGTTTCCCATTCTGAGCGCGCACCCTCTGCGGCAGAGCTGTTTTCGTTTGGTCCGCACATAGGTACTGGTACTTACGAAGTAGGCGCTTTGTTTGAACTGCATGAAGAGGACGACGAAACCCACATTGAATTGTCGAATATGACAATCGAACTTGAAACCTCGAATAATATTGATCTGACTTTCCGTAAAACAGAAGGTGATGTTGGCTTCATATTTAATGTTTTCTATAACAGTATCGATAACTACTTGTATCAGCAGGACAGTGGTTTAGTGGTGCATGTCGAAGCCCATGATCATGGTGGGCATTCTGAAGGGGAACATTCTGAAGAGGAACATTCGGATGAAGAACATTCGGATGAAGAACATTCAGACGAAGAACACTCAGATGGCGAAGAAAATGAATTACCCTTGTTTGTGTTCAATCAACAAGATGTAGTGTTAAATGGCTTTGAAGCACAAATTGCATGGCAAGTGAACAGCACGTTTAAAACTGAAGTATTTGCTGATTTTGTCCGAGCCAGACTCAAAGATGGTGGTAATCTTCCACAAACGTCGCCAATGCGTTTTGGCACTAAGCTGAGTTATAAAAACACGCAGTTGAGCGCGCACTTGAACATCACTCGTTATCAATCGCAAGAGCATACTGCGGAATATGAGTCTTCAACCAACGGTT
>JBNMPD010000095.1:0-11221 GCA_051276225.1 Flavobacteriales bacterium | reverse complement strand
TATGGATTTTAGAGTAGTGGCTTTGAAGCACTTCGCCACCCTAACTAACCATTACCGTCTTTGTGATTATTAAGTTTCAAATAGAACAAGCAGATGGCTAATTTTATGCATTAGAAGTGGGAACAGAAGTTGAAGATGGTATATCCACCGTTAGGTTGCGCAACCAGTACTTCGCTTTCAAGCGATACACAAATAAGACCGATTTAACTACCTCTTCTGAATAAGTAATCAATACTACCCAGTAAATGGGTAAAGCAAAATAAAATGCAGCAGCAAAGGTTAAGGGAATGCCTATCATCCACATTCCAGAGAAATCAATAAATAGACAATGTGTATTGTCACCCCCAGCTCGCAAAATACCCATCGAAGCCGTCATGTTGAATACTTTAATACAGGTACCAAAGGTAATGAGCATAAAAATATCATGTGCCACCGCAAGAGTATCCTGATCCAAATTGGCATAGGGCATAAAAACAAAAGATTCCAGACTCCACATAACCAGCCCTAAGAAAAAAGTAACAATAGGTGCACTAATGGCAAAACCTCTGGCCACAGACCAGGCAGAAGTAAATGCGTCTTGCCCCAATCGTTGCCCCACCATAATTGAACAAGCGGAAGCAAAACCAAAAAAGAAAGCGACCAGTAAACTTTCTAGTGGTGCCATCAGACTCATGACGGCAAGTTCTTGTGTACCAATACGACCATATATTAGCTGATAAACAAATGTACCCAATGACCACACACCAAAGCTCAGCATCATGGGCCAAACCAATCTAATAAAATGAACCCACTGTGCTTTGTCATAAAACTCATTACTGATTAGGCGAGTAGGAAACACAACATGCTTGCTTTTATACAGCCAAAGTACAATCAGTGACGCATGCACACCTCTTGCAATAAAGGTGGCCCATGCAGCACCTGCTACGCCCAATGCATCAATACCCACACCACCATTAATTAGCCAGTAATTCAGAGCGACATTGATAACAATCGCAATCACTCCAAGCAACATAGAAAACTTAACTTGACCTAAACCGCGCAAGGCATTCTCAAAAACCATGACCACAACAACAAACGCTAAACTGGGCATAGTCACCCATAGATAGGCTTTGCCAGTATTAATGATGACTTGATCCGTGGTGCCAAGCCCAACAATAAGATCACCAAAAGCAAAGGTCAGTAATACCACAGGCAATAAAACCCCAGCACCAATAGCCAGCGTTTTTATAATGACGGGGCTAATACCAGCGTTTTTACCTGCCCCAAAATACTGCGCAGATAACACACCGACACCAGTAGCCAAACCAGACAAAATGATCAGCACTACAAACTGAATCCGATTACCTAATCCAACAGAAGCAACAGCTGAGTCACCCAGATGCCCTACCATCATAATGTCGCTCATTCCCAGCATCGTCACCAGGATACTTTGCAACGAAATAGGCCAGGCAAGTTTCAGGCTTTGCCGCAGGGTCGATGTATTGTTATTTAGCATGTTGATATAAAATATAATTCAAAAGCATGTAACGAGTATTAAGATGCACCTTACAAGAGTGTGCGTAAATAAACATCATTACGAATATCATGTATCATGTCTAAAACTATCATATGAATAAAAAAATGTGGCGTGAAATTCTTAATGTCGACCCTAGTTGTAAAGAATATTTTCTTAACTTTGAATCCCTTCCTGGTAACGGAAAAACCTTAATTGCCTGTGCAGGTGTATCACACTTAAGCAATATCTATCAGATAGGTAAAACCGGTAAAGGTGAGTATTTCAACGACCGTCAAAATGCTCGTATTCATGTCCATTACTTAATCTCCACCCGTTCAGGTGCTGGTAAACTTACTCTCGACACAGGCTGCCAATCTATTGTCCCAAATACCATTATGCTGATCCCAGCAGGCACTGCTTTTTTGTATGAGCTTGATGGTGAACATTGGGACATGTGTTGGTTGCTGTTACATGACTGCCCAGAATATCAGTTTATACATCAACTCAAGGCAGGCGTTTGGCAAAATGATAACTCGTCGTTGCTATATCAAACTATGTCATTGATTAGAGATTTTGATCACAGTTATGGACGTTATCAGTCTGATATTCAACTAAGACTCATCGAGGTGTTGTTATATCAAATTGAACAGACACTAAAAAAGGCTCCTACACAAAGCGCGCAGCAGCAGCGTTTTCAAACACTGCTACGTAACGTGACCAAACAGTTGAAATTGCCATGGAGTGTCAGCACTCTCGCAGCTGAACTGCATATGTCAGAGCCACAATTTTATCGGCTGTGCAAAAAAGAAACAGGCAAAACACCGATGAAATTACTGACCCAAGCCCGCATGGAATATGCCTGCTACTTGTTACGATATACAAACTACAGTTTAGAACAAATAGCCTATACCGTGGGGTATGCCGACAGTGCCAGCTTCGCCCACCGCTTTAAAAAACTCTACCAACTAAGCCCTGGACGATGGCGAAATCAACAAGACATGGTTTAATGTCAACAACGCTGCCCTGCAGAATCTTAACACCACTCATTAATACGTATTGAATAGATTGACTTTACCCCTACCTAATAACTTTGAGTTTAGATTTGAATAGATAGCCAGCAACAAAAAACTATTTTCTGTCCTTAAACTTAAGTGTGAAGAGAAACAATATGAAATAGCTTGCGAAGGCAAACCAATATGGAAGTGCGCCATCGATTGAATATAAATAAGTCCCTAACAAGGGCCCTACGGTAAAGCCTAAAGGTGGACAGGAACCTGCCACACCTGCCACAGCACCTTGCTCTTCGGATGAAACAGCAACAGAGGCACCGGCCATAAATCCTGGCCCAGCGAGGCCCATGCCTAGTCCTAAAATGCACATGGACAAGATGTACATGTTCTGAGTATGACCCAATGCCATAATGGCAAAAGCGATCATCATCATAGGCATGGATATTCTAAGCAACACAAATGGCCTCACAGACAAGCGAGGTATCACTAATAATTGAACAAGTAACGCTGCAGCGGCTGAAAACATCAGGCTAATCCCTACAATTTTAGCGGTATCGATACCGCTTAGCCCCAACTCATCTTGAAAGCGAAACGCAATAGTTTGTTGCACAATGGCAAAACCCATAAACAAAGAGACTCCGGCGACAACGAGCGGGAAAATCCTCGGGTCAGTGTATCTGAGTCTCGGTTGCTTTTTTATCACGGTTGGCTTTGGCAACTCCGGCAAGGCATAGAGTGTCAATACAGCTGCGGCTAGCGTTAAAAAAACCGAGAAATACAGTGGTGTGAGCAAACTAATACTGGCGAGCAATCCACCGATGGCAGGACCCAATATCGAGCCAATATTACCTGCGGCTCCAATGGCTCCCATACCTTTAATGCGGTCTTCTACGGTTGTAATATCAGCCATGTAAGCATTAGCTGAAGGTGACACTGCAGCCATTACTGTTGCGTTAGCAACACGTGTCACAATTAATAATACAAGAGCAGTAACAGGAACAAGATAACCTAATAAAGCAGCCTGAAATACGCTAGCAAACAATATGGTGCCGACAGAATAGCCAAACAGACCTATTAGTAAGATTTTTCTTCTACCCCAGACATCACTGGCCCGGCCCCACATCGGACTGACCAGAAACAAGGTTAGTGATGAGGCAGAAATAATAGCGCCTATTTGCACTTCCACTAGGCCCACTTCTCGACCCAATGGGGCTAAAATGGCAAATAGTACGGTTTGCGCAAAACCCATGGCGGCGGCGGCTAACAACAGTGTACGTTTAGCTAAAACATTATTAGGATGAGAAGGTATCATAGAGGTTGGGCTTACGATAAAGTCGTAAGCACTTCTCCCGAGTTATGTTCGAGTTCATCTTGGTCAGTGTTTTGTGCTTTATATGTTTGTTGGCCGTTGTTGCGGACTTTTAAAAGCATTTGGCCAACAGTAACCTCAAGGTTAAGCATGACACCGACCCATAACGCCCACGGCAGAGTTAACGTCAGAGTCGCCATCAGAGTTAGCGTCAGATCTGCCATAGCCATTCTATTTGTAAGTAACTCAGCCTTGTGATTTAGCGGGCTAAACAGTTTGAACGGGCTAAACAGCGCTGCTACATCTTCACTCACGTTTTTACCTTTTGAAATGTTAATTTTTATCTAATCCAGTTTTATTGCTGGTCTGACTGCTTACCGCGCGTATCAATGAATGGATCATAGCTGTGGCTAACTCTTCGAAGCTACGTTTATCGCCTTACAAATACGCCAAATTTAATGAAATCAGACCATGTAATCCTGCCCATAGCAAATATTCACTGGTTCACCAATTATAGTGCCGTTTTCCACAGAGCAGTTCACTACCTGACGCATGGATTCAGCACTGCGGAAAATCTCAGCCTGCAGCTCGTTATACTCAGCAGAGTCTGGCTGTGCCTCGTTATACATCACTCGGTACGAATCCGGATATTGAATAGCAAAGTGTAAATAGGCACGCAATAAGGCTTCTAACTGTTTGCTAGTGTCAGACTCTTGCTCCAGCGCAGTTGCAAGTTCATCGGCAATTCGCCCAAACTCTCGTTGTTTTAACGCCGCCGGGATATCGGCCTTATTTTCTAAGTAACGCTAAGGCGTAGTTCGGCTGCAGCTCAAGTCAGCAGCCAATGCGCGCAAAGAAATTCCCTCTACCCCATGCTTTCCGAAAGACACCAATGCGTGATCACACATCCGATTTCGAAAACACAGTATTTCCTCTGGGGTCAATATCTTAGGAATACAGCTCTTAATTTTATACTAAACATTGGTTCATCAAACAATTGCTTTATTCACAAATTTAAGTGTAACGACATAAAACAAAACTGCTATAAACAGCTTTTATAAAAGGCTTTTATTAATGGCTGTTATCAAGAGATTTGTGGCATAAAAAAACTCAGCAGGTTAGGTATCTGAAAAGAAGGGAAATACGTATATATCTTATATTGGCACTGTCAATTTTAATAATATCTATGATGAATAAAACAATAGAACAAAACCCAATAAAGCTCTGAGTGACTTATTAGCCACTAGCTTAAATCAAATTAATAGTTTAAAGGCAGTAGGGTTTAATAACAGAATGTATATTTAAAACATCAATTAAAGTTAGGTATGCCTTTTAAAGTACAAAAATAATCTGAGTAATATGGATGGTGTTTTAATGTGGTGCAGCACTTTAGCAAAAGTATTTAATTGAGTGTCGGTGCATCTTAAATTTGCCCCTTTCATCTGGCACTTTTATCTAGCACTGCAGTCACACTTTACAGTGTTTCTATCTTAGCTAATATCTGGCTAAATTCTGCAAGCTCTAGCTCTAGGTATTCGCCGCCGTCACGCCATTCTACTCCTATTAATACATTGTCTTCGGCTAAGTCTTCTACCCAAAACTCCAACCAATCAGCAAGGCTAATAGACATAGGTACGTAATCTTGCCATTCATCAACACAGTGGCTTTTAGCTAAATCCATGCTTGACCAAACTGGCATTACATCGGTATTTTCAAAATTAATTGAATCGAGGACCACCCAACCTTCGCTGGCTTGGTCTTGTAATGCCCATAATGTTTGAGTGGATTGTACTTGGGTCATAAAATCGGCTGGCGGAGCTTTGGGATTAGTATCTGTCATAATGAATGTCATCTTGTCTAAATGTATAGCTAATTATACGGAGTTAGCAATAAAGGAACAATGATAAACTTAGATTTGTTAGTAGCCTGTGACCGTTAATTAGTGTGGTTGCATCAACCCCACAATACATAAATAGAAACATAAAAACACACCCGATTGATCACTCAAAATTGATACAAATTATCATTTATTTTATTTCAGTCCTAATTTTAGAATAATCAACCATTCACCTTATAAATTTATAACTGCAAGGTTTTCACATAAATTAGTGATAATGTTTATTTTCAACTAATGACTCACATTCTTTCCGCCTTAAGGCGGTTACGTAAGGAAAACCTCATGATCCGTGTTCAATATTTGATTAACTTTTTAGTCGTAACCTTTTTTGTAATTAGCGTTCCGACCCATGCTATTAGTCAATCAGAAATAAAAATGAAGTCGGTGCTGGTGACAGGTGCTTCTACAGGCATTGGCCGTAATTTGGCTGAAACCTTAGCAAGTAATGGCTATCACGTTTATGCCGGTGCAAGAAAAGACAAAGATCTAAGCGCACTTAATGCAATTAACAATATTACAGCGGTTAAACTCGACGTCACTAAACAGGATCAAATTGATGCTGTTGTTGCCTTAATTCGAGACAACGACACTGGACTTTATGCACTGGTTAATAATGCGGGTATTGGTAACGGTGGGGCGATATCTCAGACGCCCATTGAAGATCATAATATGGTTTACCGCGTTAATGTAGAAGGTGTATATCGTGTTACTAAAGCATTTTCTCCTTTAATTATTGAGTCTAAAGGGCGCATTTCTACCACGGGCTCTATTGCAGGCACAATAGCGCGTGCAGGCGGCAGTGCCTACAGTGGGAGCAAACATTGGATTGAGGCATTTACTGATGCGCTTGCACTTGAGATGGCACCGCTAGATGTTATGGTGAGTGTTATAGAGCCAGGCAACTTCCAATCACATATTCGTCGCAGTGGAGTATTACGTTTTTTCGACAAAGTAAAAGCTGCAGGAGGAGAAATCACTCCCGATATGCAAAAGATGTTTACTGACACTTCGGCAAGAGAACTTTCTTATAAAAAGCCTGATGAAGTTTCGGCAGCTTTTATGCACGCATTATTCGATGACAAACCCTTGCGCCGCTATGTGGTTACACCAAACCAGCAAGAGCAGGCTTATACTATTAGTACAAAGTTACGCCAATTAGTAGAGCTCAATCAATGGGGTCCATATAGTTACACTCGGGAGCAACTTGTTGAAATGTTAGACAAGACCATTACAGAGAAAGCAAAGTGAATTTGATTAATTAATTCTACGACGCCTCAAAAATACTGGGTCCTCAACCTAATTTAACTGGTAATTCCCTAATTCGCTTTCCCGTAGCGGCGAATATAGCATTGGTTAATGCAGGTGCAATTGGCGGGGTCCCGGGCTCACCGGCACCCCCAGTTTTTTCACCACTATTGATAATTTCAACATAAATGTCTGGCGCAGTATTCATTCTAACCACTTTATAATCATGCAGATTACTTTGCATGACTGCACCATTTTTAATGGTGATTTCTCCATACATAGCAGCGGATAAACCAAAAATAATACCACTTTCCATCTGTGCTCTAAACGCATTAGGGCAATAAGCAAAGCCTGCATCTGCGACACAAAAAACCTTATCCACTCTTAGTGAGCCACTAGACATATCGACTTCGACCACTTCGGCGACAATACTATTAAATGAACCATGAATAGCAATTCCCCTTCCCCAACCTTCTGGTAATGCACTCTCCCAATCTGACATTTTTGCAACAGAATCAAGTACTTTCAGATAACGAGGCTCTGATTGCAATAGTTTACGTCGGTACTGATACGCATCTTGGTTAGCTTGTTGTGCCAGTTCATCAATAAAGGATTCGGTAAAAAACGCATGTTGGGAATGATCAACACTGCGCCAAGGTCCAAACGGTATATGAGTGGGGCTTTCGGTGTAATGTACAAATTGATTATCGACCTGGTAAGGAATGTACGGCGCCTCTTTGGGCTCATGTTTATCAACATATTGATTTTCCCAAGCAGTTGGCAAACCAGAATCACCTAACACAGCCTTGAAACGGCTTACAATCGCAGGACGATAAAAGTCATGTTGCACATCCTCCTCGCGAGACCAAATCATTTTGACCGGCACCCCAGGCAAAGCACTAGCCAGTTTTACCGCCTGAATAGGATAATCTTTCATGGCTCTGCGCCCAAATCCGCCACCCAGGTAAACATTGTTGATCACCACATTTTCTGCATCGATATCTAAATCTTCTGCTATCGCGGCTTTAATGCCTAATGGGTTTTGAGTGCCACCCCAGACTTCAATTTTGCCGTCTTTAACTAAAGCAGTGCTATTCATTGGCTCCATCGTGATGTGCGCTAAATAAGGTACGCTATATTCTGCTGTGATAACGCTAGCGGCTAACTCGATGACGTTACGAGCATCCCCCTCTGAAAAATCTTCTTCCTCATCGCCGTTGGCGACTGCTTTGTCCATGTCTGTTCGAAATTGCGCCATGATGGTGTCAGAGCTGGTGTTATCCCATTCACTCGCTGAATAAGTCACGATGACTGCCATAATAGCTTTTTTGGCTTGCCAATAACTATCCGCAATAACACCCACACCATCGCCAAGGTTGACCACTTTGATCACGCCTTTCATTTTTTCAGCAGCGGATGAATCGATTGACTCAACTTTGCTACCAAAAACTGGAGACGTTTTAACCGTTGCGTATTTCATGCCTGGCAACACCACGTCAATGCCGAATTGAGCCGTGCCATCCACTTTTTCAGGAATGTCCAGACGCTGAATGTCTTCATTGCCCATGAGATTGAACTGCTCAGGTGTTTTCAAGGTTGGGAATTCCGGACCTTGTTGCTCTGCAGCTGTTTTTGCGAATTGAATATAAGGTGCTTTGCGGTTAGATGCATCATGATACAATACACTTTGTTCAGCTCTTATTTCAGTTGCTGCGACTTGCCATTCTTGCGCCGCCGCTTGAACCAACAAATCTTTTGCGGCAGCACCTGCTACCCGCATACCACGCTCACCGGTTGAGCGCACAGAAAAGCTCCCACCTGTAACTTGTAGCGCAATTGATTTAGAAATAGTCAGAAACACACCGTTGATAGTTTGATTGACAATACCGGGCATTTTCCCAGGTAACAAAAACTCTCTGGCCATATGAAAGTTAGCATATTCATCATGAGCAGGCGCTTCTTCTATTGTGACTGAGTCCCAGTCCACATCCATCTCATCAGCTAACATTATAGCGAGCGCTGACTGCGCTCCCTGTCCCATTTCTGCATGAGGTACGATGACTGTGACACTGTTATCAGGCAGTAATTTAACCCATGCATTGACCAACACTTCATCGTTATGCTGCATAAATTTAGCCAACTTGGGTGTGCGATGACCGGGCCGAATTGCTACACCCACAATAAGTCCACCGCCAATAATAATGCCTGCAGTCAAAAAAGCTCTTCGCGTCAATTTACTCATAACATTTCCCCTTACAAAATTATTATACTAACGCAGCGTTTTTGATTGCTTGTTTGATGCGGCCGTACATGCCGCAACGACACACATTACCGCTCATAGCGGCGTCAATATCACTGTCAGAAGGGTTAGGATTGCTTTCTAGCAGCGCCACAGCAGACATAATCTGACCTGACTGACAATACCCACATTGTGGTACTTGTTCATCAATCCACGCTTGTTGCACTTTTGATAACTGCCCGCTGTCACCCGCGATACCTTCTATAGTGGTAATTGCTTGACCTGCAACTGCAGAGACAGGCGTTACACACGAACGTATTGGTTGGCCGTTTAGGTGCACCGTACAAGCACCGCATTGAGCCATACCACAGCCAAACTTGGTACCGACTAGATTAAGTTGTTCGCGGATAACCCACAACAGAGGGGTGTCTGCTTCGACGTCAACTATTTGTATTTGGTCGTTAACTTTGAGCTCAATCATGTTTTACCTTCGTTTAAAATATCGTTGCAAAAAAAGTCCGATGCATACTGCAATTGTATGCCTAAATTGTCTTATCAATAGCAGGGATAAACATAACCATATATGTTTGCAGCATAAAGACCATGTTAGGTTTTAATACCATTCCAATACACTTCAAAACTTTGCTGAATTAACTGGCTCAGCTGTTGCCGAGTAAAATCATTTATTTTCGCATGTTGTATGGTGGCCAGCATTTGAGCCACCGCGATTTCACACAAAAACTCTGTTGGCATATCGCGAATTATTTGTTTGTTTTGTGCTTCTTCCAGTTTTATATTGATGAAACCAAAGATCTCATCAACCGATGCTTTAGCCTCATCAGAAATTGCAAAGGATGCCCTAAGTAAACTTGCGACTTGCTGTTTCAGCAAGTTAGCCATCGCCCATGAGATGTATTGCTGCCACAGGTACAAAATCAAATCCTTGATATGTTTGGTTTCCTTAGCAACCTGACTGATCACGTGAGCTGAAACCTCTTTTTTAATTGAAAGATAAACACCATCTAACAACGCTTGTTTGGTTGGATAATAATTAAATAGTGTGCCATTTGAAACTGCCGCTTGCTGCGCGATTTTGGCTGTAGGCACCGATGTTCCATGAACGGACAACAACGTGATTGCCGCCTCAAGAATTTTTTCATTTTTTATATTATTGATGTTATTAACCAACGGTTACCTCAAAAATTAGTTTTGAAAGACTAACAAGAACAGTAAATATTAGACATAAGTGACTGACTAGTCAATACCATTGAAAAATAGAAAATCACAAACTGATATCTACATTTTATGGTTAATTTGTGTGGGTATCCAACATAAAAATAATTACAACAGCCGTAAATTACCAAAATTTTTTAGGCTCAGCGAATCCATCAAGCGATATTAATAAACTGCATATAACTTAGTCTGGAAAAGAGGTCTATCCTAATTCCGAACGAGAGTGTTACTACACCCAACCCTTTTGTCTAAAAGCCTTTAAGGTTTGAGTAAATATTTTCATTTCATCAGGCGTGCCTAAGGATATACGATTCCAGCGTTCATCTAGGGTCATTTTTCTGCCTACCCGCACGCCGTTTTGCTGCATATGTTTGGCATAATCAGCTAATGGAGTGCCTATTCTATGTAAAATGAAATTGGTATCGCTAGGTACATACTCTAATTCCAGTTCATTCAAGGTATCGACTAATATCGTTCTAGATAACTGATTGTATTCAATGCTCTTTTTGTAAAAAGGCTTGTCATCAAGCGCTGCAGAGGCGGCGGCTAGACCCGCTGCGCTTAGGTTAAAACCTGCGGCAAAAGGCTTGATTTTATTGGCTGTTTTTACAGTAGCAATACCGTAACCCATTCGCATACCAGCCATACCATGCACTTTAGAAAACGTGCGGCTGATGACTACATTGTCTTGGCCTTGGTTAATTAAATTTAATCCGCTTTTATAATGAGGATTAGCCTGAGCATAGTCAAAATAGGCTTCGTCAAGCAAAAACAAATGTGTATCAGGCGCATT
>JBNMPD010000094.1:0-11342 GCA_051276225.1 Flavobacteriales bacterium | reverse complement strand
GGCATAGTGCCAGGCTCTGCAATTTTGATCGGCGGATCTCCAGGCGCAGGCAAAAGTACTATGTTGCTGCAGGTTATGTGTCAAATGGCAAACAATAGAAACGCACTGTACGTGACAGGAGAGGAATCCCTGCAACAAGTTGCTATGCGTGCACAACGACTTGGCTTGCCCAGAGACAAATTAAAATTGTTGGCTGAAACAAATATTGAAGTTATTTGTGACCTTGCTTTACAACATAAGCCGGAGCTTATGGTGATTGATTCTATTCAAGTGATGCAAGTACCTGATGTGCAGTCGGCTCCCGGCAGTGTGTCGCAAGTGCGCGAAAGTGCCGCCTATCTAACTCGGTTTGCCAAACAACATCACATCGCTATGTTTTTAGTCGGACATGTGACCAAAGATGGCAGTTTGGCAGGTCCTAAGGTACTGGAGCATTGTATTGATTGTTCGATGATGCTTGAAGGTGAAAGTGATAGTCGCTACCGAACTTTAAGAAGTCAAAAAAATCGATTTGGAGCGGTGAATGAATTGGGTGTGTTTGCTATGACCGAAAAAGGTTTAAAAGAAGTGAGCAATCCTTCTGCTATTTTTCTCAGTCGTGACGATCAGCAATCACCCGGCAGTATAGTCATGGTGGTCTGGGAGGGGTCACGTCCATTGTTGGTAGAAATTCAGGCTTTGGTAGATTATTCACAAATGGCTAACCCACGACGTGTTGCAGTAGGCTTAGATCAAAACCGATTAGCAATGTTATTAGCTGTGTTACATAGGCATGGGAATGTTCAAATGAACGACCAAGATGTGTTTGCGAATGTGGTGGGCGGAGTAAAAGTAAATGAAACTAGTGCTGATCTAGCATTGTTGTTAGCAATCGTGTCTAGTTTTCAAAATAAAGTGTTAGACAAAGAACTGATCTCTTTTGGAGAAGTAGGTCTGGCGGGTGAAATTAGACCCGTACCGAACGGTTCAGAAAGAATTAGTGAAGCCGTTAAACATGGGTTTAAACGGGCTATTGTCCCAAAAGCCAATGTACCAAAACAGGGTAAAGCGGGAATTGAAATTATTGGCGTGTCGAGTTTGACAGAAGCGCTTGCCGCTTTGTAATCATGTACTTTAAATAACAAACACTGTTTATTTTGGAATGACCTAGCTCAGTATATGTCATGTTTTAAGTCATAAACACGATTAGCGCCACCTCGAGCACTTTTTAAAACCAGCTATGGAAAGTTAGAATATACGCCCTTAATGTGAAATCACCATATAGGTACTTTTTAGCTACCAAACTTTAGTTTGGGTGGTTACTCTTTATGCAAGCAGATGAATTAACACCACAAAGCAGGTACACCATAAAACCCTAATACTATATCCCAAGAAAGGCTGGTCTATGTTTGCTTGAATACAAAAAGTGCAGTTGCAAGGCAAATAACGCATGGCTTATCATTAAAAATAATTTTAGACATCATTTGGGCCGTGGACTTAGTGCCGTTAGTAACATAAGGTTGACACATTTTACCAGACAAAAGAGTGTGTAAATCAACCCTTAATAATACACCAAATAATCCCGACTATTCACATGTATCAAAGGTGTAATAAGCTTTTTTAAGAGTAAATTAATGTAGCTCTAGGTAAATAAATATTTTGGCTAGTAAGCTGAGAGTTTGTTTTGAGTCTGTTGTATGATTTTACGTAAAGTAGGTTGTGTTATGTTCAGTAGTTGGGCTTTTTTTTGCTGACTCACATCTTGTTGAAGTACTATGG
This sequence comes from Flavobacteriales bacterium, assembly GCA_051276225.1. Classification (GTDB taxonomy): domain Bacteria; phylum Pseudomonadota; class Gammaproteobacteria; order Enterobacterales; family Alteromonadaceae; genus Paraglaciecola. Next base: position 9,584 of record JBNMPD010000094.1, on the reverse strand, counting down.
AATATAGTAATGATTCGATTTTTTGCCAAAGCTTACTGTGAGGGTGACTTTGTAATACGTTATCTAAAAGACGGTGACAGTTTACTGTTGTCTCATCCAGTTCCGTATGTTCAAAAACTTGTGCATTTAGTTTGGTATAACGTCTGCGTATCGTTGATTCTGACTGGTTAATGTTCTGAGCGACTTGATACAAGCTTCCCCATTTAACGACGCAACGAGATAACCATTGTTTTTCCAACCAGTTACTGACCGAAAAATTTTCTGTACGCTGGCATGTTAAGTCTATTAAATTACTCAAAAAAGCAGATATTTGGGATAAGTCGTCTTCTTTCGAATTCGGGATTGCTCCTAAAGACTCACCCATTGCCTGAAACGTATCGTTTATCGCTGGTGAACGATTATTTGCTTCCATTTCTTGTTGCAAAATAAGATGTTCTGGCTCCACATAATGGCCTGGACAGAGTATTACTGCCCGCATTATACAATTTCTTAGTTCTCGGACGTTGCCGGGCCACGTATAGTTATGCAACTTCTCTAGCGCATTATCAGAAAAATCTTTGATATCCTTTTTATATTGCTGGATAAATTGAAGTAAAAAGTGCCTAGACAGTAATAGTGAATCTTCTGATCGATGTTTTAAAGCGGGTAAATTTAAAGTGAAAACATTAATTCTGTGATAAAGGTCAGCGCGAAAACGTCCTTCTGTAACTTCATCAGGTAAATTGCGATTTGTCGCAAACACCAAGCGTACATCGACTTTTCTCACGCGTTGGTCGCCTACTGGCACAAAGGTTTTTTCTTGCACAAAACGTAATAATTTTGACTGGATGTCCAGAGGTAATTCCCCAACCTCATCCAAAAACAATGTACCGCCGTCAGCCTGAACAATTAGACCTGGTTGAGAATGTGTAGCGCCAGTGAATGCCCCTTTTTTATGCCCAAACAACTCACTTTCTATAAGATGTTCTACTATCGTCGAGCAATCAACCGTAATAAACGGCTTATCAGGGCATAAGCTTCGTTTATGTATTTGTTGAGCAATCAATTCTTTACCTGTGCCTGATTCTCCAATAATCAGCACAGATGCATCGGTTGGAGAAACAAGTTGTAATTGTTGCATTAAATTATGCATAGCTGAAGATTTAAATAATAACTCATTCGCGGCAGGGCTATCCCTATCAGGCACGGTATGTGTAACTGTTTGTTGCTCAAGAAGAATGATACGGTCAAGTGCAGCAGCTAAATTGGGTGAGATTTGCTCAAGTTGTTGGGTACACTTCTGCGCTTCATGTCTCTTTTCCAGTTGCCAGCAAATAACTAAAACGGCTAAACATCGGTCTCTAGTCACTATAGGAATGACCAAACCATGAAAAGATGTGAGTTTAGCAATTGGCTTGATCTCCTTGCTCTTGATGGATTCAAGCTTAATGTTGCCCTGTAACCAGTTATGAATACTCTGGGTATCAACGTCGTCACTAGCTGCACTGCAGCATAAACTGTTGAAATCATCACCATGTCTCATATATAGGCCCGCAAATTCACTTTGCAAACCTGTACTCAGTAATTGACAGACTTGAGAGGAAAATATCTGCAATGAGTGTGTACTACCAATTAAACGAATAATATCCCATTGTAAGTTCATTAATCGAAAGTCATCGCTCGGTGCTTCAGAAAAACTTCCATTCATACGGTCTAAATTGGCCAATATGTTAGCATCAAATTGTGGTTTCCAAATAACCAGCTTTCCTCCACCTACGCTGCGAGCAGCCTGCAGTGCAGCATTTGCCCGACGAAATAATTCTAGCGGTGATTTTTCACCCAATCGTTCTTCAGCTTCAAGTGTGGCCATACCAAAACTGAATTCTAATTTAATTTCTTTACTTGAAAATGACGTACTTCGCAGCATTTGTAACATACGGGTCGCTAAACCCTGTCCCTGTTGCTCATTTGTTTCGGGTAAATGCGCTGCAAATACTGCACCGCTGAAGCGACTGACAAAGTCGCCATCGCGCAAAATCTTTGACATGTTATGTGTGATTTCACTAAGTACTTGATCGCCTTCATTACGACCATGAACCCGATTAAATTTGGAAAAATTATCAGGACTAATCAATATCAATGTAAGGGGAGTGTCTTGTTCTTTCAGTTGTCCGAGCCATTCATGACTCTGCCAACTGGCGATTTGACGTAAAACAATTAATATTTCGTTGTTGGGTAATGGCCCTACAAACCCATCAACCATCACCACTGTCTTATTTAACTGAATTGGAAACGGCGGTAACCTAGTCATGGAATGAGTATGTCTTAAGTCAGACAAAATATGTTGCAATCGGCTTTTGGCGTTACTCGATGGAATGTGTAAGCTGTCTAACCAATTTTGACCCATTGCGGCAAGTCCTTGGTTGCGCATCAAAGACATTAACTTAATATTAATATCAATAATGTTACCTTGTTCATTTAAGGTGAGTGACAAATCTCCTAAACAACCCGACAATAAAGCTAGCTTATGTTTTATATAGAGTCTGTCCTGAGTAATGTGAGTCTGTTGTTTTACTAAGTTTAATATTACTGCTAGCACCCCGCATGCTCGCCAATCGAAAAATTGATGGCCAGGGTTGATTTGACTGTCTTGCAAACCAGCTGTATCGGCAGATAACCAATATACTTGCCAATCTAGTAAGCCATATTTTTCGGTCAGTAATTTAGCATCCTCTAGGTTGTCACAAGCCACTAACAGCGGTAGCTGTGTGTTTTGCCCAAACGCTATAAGATCTTTAAATGATGAGGTAAGCGGAACAATCTCAATTTCAAATTTCGTATTTTCTGTTTGTTTCTGTAAGTCAGTAACGTGGAAGCTTTTTTTGTTCTCCGCATAGAGTAAAGTGGGTTCGTCATCGCCAGTAACTTGCGAAATTACATGGGATTGTTTAATTTTCATTTTGGCATCAAATGGTTAAAGTCTTGTTGTAGCAATGGTGATATGTATTCAGCCGTAACTGGACGAGAGAATAGATATCCTTGTAGCAGTAAATTTTTGGTATTTTGTAAAATATTTATCTGGCTAGTGTATTCGACCCCTTCAGCAATGACTCCAAGCTTTAAGCTTTCAGCTAGTGCTAATATGGCCTCAACAATGGCTATATCATTAGGCGCTGAATTTATATCACACATAAATGAACGATCAATTTTTAGAATGTCAATTGGGAAACGTTTCAGATAACTTAACGAAGAGTAGCCGGTACCAAAGTCGTCAACCGCAAGAGATATACCTAGACTTTTCAATTCAATTAAACGGGCAATATTCTCTTCGGCATCACTCATGATAACCGACTCTGTCAATTCTAATTCCAATAAATAGGGAGGTAATTCACTTTCTTTTAATATATCCGCCACAATTTGAGTGAAATCAAGCTGTCTAAATTGATGGGCCGAAACATTGATCGCCATGCGAACAGGACTACCCACATCTAACCATTGTTTAGCCTGATGACAACCTTTCTTTAATATCTGTCGGCCTAGTTCATTAATGAGCCCCGTTTCTTCAGCAACAGGAATAAATTCATCCGGTGGGATTATCCCCCCTTGACCTGTAAGCCAGCGCGCCAGAGCTTCAACCCCAACAATACGACCTGAACTAGCGCAAATTTGTGGCTGATAAAAAGGTACGATTTCATCATTTTTCAGAGCTCGGCGCAGGTCTTGTTCGAGTTGTAAACGAGCTGCGGCTTTGGCGTTCATAGAGTCTTGATAAAATTTGTAGCAACATCGGCCAGATTGTTTTGCAAAGTACATAGCGGTATCGGCATTTTTAAGCAGTGTTTCGACATCTTCTCCATCATTAGGGAATACTGAAATGCCAATACTAGGCGTTATCACTACCTCATATTGTTCTAATTGAAAAGGGGTGCTAAAACTACGGATCACTCTTTCAGCTACCAGCATAGCCTCATTGGCATTATTTAAGCGACTTAGAAAGATAGTAAATTCATCGCCTCCAAAACTAGATAATTGGGTGGCCTTGTTTTCTTCATCAAACTCTTTACGGGCAAAAATATCACTGTCTCGTAAGTCAGTTTGTAAGCGATTTGCGACCTTGCGAAGTAGCTTGTCACCATAACTGTGGCCCATAGTATCGTTAATGCGTTTGAAGCGGTCAAGATCGATGAATAACATAGCTGCTTGGTATTCGCTACGTTTGGCCATCGCTAAAAAACGATGCAAATCTTTCATTAAGTATTGTCGGTTGGGCAGGCCTGTTAGCGTGTCATAAAATGCCAACTGATGAAGTTCTTGCTTTTGAGTCACCAAGTCAGCAAATGCTTGGCTGGCTTGTAAAATATACTTAACTCGTTCACCTAAAATTGGCCATTTTATAGGCTTAGCAATAAAATCGGTAGCACCTATTGCATATGATTTATGAATTGAGTCCAAATCATCAGAGCCTGTCACCATAATAATGGGTATATGTTTACCTTTTTTATGAGCACGAATAAATTCACATACCTTAAAGCCATTCATTTCAGGCATAGAGACATCAAGCAGGAGTAGCGCTGGGTTGTGCTTCTCAAATTGTTGAATAGCCTGTTTACCATTTTCTGCCTCAAACACTTCAATTGTATCGCTGGCGAGCGTTGCTTTCATCAATATTCGTGTGGTGAGATCATCATCACACACTAAAATTTTAATTTTTACTTCACTCGACATGTCTAAATTGCTCCAATTTCTCACAACTGATAATAAATATCGTTTGAATGCGTTGGGTCAACAAATAAATGCCGTCAGCTTGTGTATTTTTCATTTTTTCTTCAAGCTCATTACATAGTTCGTACAGGCCTTTAGCGCCTGAATTACCAGACATGGATTTAAGCGCATGGGCGATATCGCCAACAGCCGCAAAATTGAGCTCATCCTGACTAGCTTGCTCAATAAGTTGAGACACAAGTTTCGTTGCCTCATGGATAAACGCATCAAGCACTCGGCCGAATACGGGATTGTCAGTATCTCGAGATATTGTCAATAAAGTGTTCACGGTATCCATATCAAACAAGCTTTGCGCAGTATCAGTATCTTGTTGTTCTTTGAGCGAGCTGACGTGTTTAGGTTTATCTGCGTCAGGTAAGCTATCAAACTCTGGCACATGTGCTTGGTTTATGTCTGTACTTTTTGGGTCACCATAAACAGGCAAAAAATGTAGTAAGGTTTTTTCTAAGTCCTGCAGGGAATATGGTTTAGACATGACTTCGTTCATACCGGAGTCTAAACACCGACGTCGCAGGTTATCTCCCATGCCTGCGGTAAGCGCAACAATTGGAATGTCTGACCAATTTTTACGGATTGCTTCGGTTGCGGCGTAACCGTCCATTATTGGCATTTGGCAATCCATTAAAATTAAATCAGGTTGTTTTAAATTCACTTGTTCAACGGCTTCTGCTCCATTGTCTGCCAACCATACCTCACAGCCAAGCAGTCCCAACATACTTCTCGCTACTTCTTGGTTGGTCAAGCTATCTTCAGCGACCAAAACATTCGCTTTAAATTTTAGATAACCACCCTGAATGTTACTCACTTGTTGTAGGTCAACAGTTTCGATACCTAATGCCCGATGTAAGCTTTTTTGCAGCGCGTTAAAATGTACCGGTAACGGCAAAATATTACGCTTGTCGTTTTCTTGCCACTGTGAAGAAGGTATTAAACATATCCAGTTTTCAATAGGAATTCCTGCATTTGTCACCGAATTTTCATATTCTAAATGACTGATCCACAGCCCATTTTTAGCAGAAGCCAACTGAGTGTTAATACGTTGTACATGCACCGCTTTAATGCCTAGCTTGCTCAACATATTTACTATCGCAAGCTCTAAGCCATCCTTGAGTCTGACTAAATGCACAGTCGGGCAATCAGTAATTTGATTATGTTCGATGGCCACATGTCCACTCAGTGGTAAGTCAACTTCTAGACTAAAGCGACTACCTTCATTAAGCGTTGATTGTACGCCTATATTGCCACCCATCAACGCTGTTAACTGTCGACAAATAGCTAAGCCCAGCCCAGTACCACCAAATTTTCGTGTCGTAGAGGCATCTGCTTGGGTAAACATTTCAAACACTTTTTGTTGGCGATCTTCGGCCATACCAATACCGGTGTCTTGTACGCAAAACTCAAAACCACTATATGTGAATGTGTCATCTTGATGATTTTCGTGACGCTTGAAGCATGGAACACGTCTGATACTGACGTTGACTTCCCCATGTTCAGTAAATTTGATGGCATTACTGGTTAAGTTTGCAATAATTTGTCTTAATCTAGCGGGGTCCGCATAAACCAGAGGCAAAGGTTCTGGCGATAAAATTGCATTAACATGCAAGCCTTTGTTGTAAGCCGTTTCACTAAACAAATCACACACTTCTTCAACCAATGTTTCAAGATTAACTGTGACTGATTCAAGTGTTGCTTTGCCTGCTTCTAACTTTGAAAAATCTAAAATGTTATTTAATAAGTCGAGTAATAATCTGCCAGAGCGATGGGCCAGTTTTGCAAAGTGTTGCTGTTTCGGGTTTAACTCTGAACTTAGTAACACCTCTGTCATACCTAATACACCGTTCATTGGGGTGCGGATTTCATGACTCATTATGGCTAAAAAATCGCTTTTTTCTTTACTTGCATGTTCAGCCACACTTCTCGCTTTTTCGGTTTCTTCCATACTGGTTTTAAGTTGTGCATTGGCATGACGTAAGGCTTTAGTGCGTTCTTCGACTTTTTCTTCTAACTCAGCCAACTGTTGCATTTCACTTAAACGTTTTTGCCGGTAGCGCCATACAATGTTAAGTATAATTAGCAGCATAAAGAGTGCATAGAGGCTGTATGCCCATAGTGTTTTCCATGGGGGTGGCAATACTTGAATAGGCAGTGTTACTCCTTCGGTGTTCCACAATCCTTGATTATTACTGGCTTGTACCTTTAGTATGTATTCACCGGCTGGCAAATTTGTAAACGTTGCTATGCGCCTGTGTTCTAATTCAATCCAATTTGGATCCAATCCTTCAAGTTTGTAACGATACTCATTCAAATCAGGTGAATTAAAACCAAGGGCAGAAAATTCAAAAGAAATAAGATAATCTTTATAATCGAGTATTAACTTTTGCAATTGCTGGTATGAAACGTCGAACCAGACTTGCTCATTAAGCTTTTTAATACGCACTAAGACTACCGGCGGAATGAATTGATTGTCTTTGATATCATCAGGATGAAAGCGAACTACGCCATTATTTCCGCCGAAGTACATAAATCCAAGGCTATCTTTGAAACCTGCCCCAAAATTAAACTCGCTATTTTTCAACCCTTGTGCGGTATCAAAATGACGTATTTTACCATTATCAGGATTTAATCGTGTTATGCCTGCTGTGCTGCTTAACCACAAATGTCCTTTTTTATCATCTAAGATGGCGTAAATATGACTGCTTGGCAGACCACTAAAACTTCCGTAACGTGTAAACTTGTTTTTCAAAATAGAAAAATCTTGAGGCATCCACTTATTTAAACCGCCTCCTTGGGTTCCCACCCAAAGTTGCGCTTTAGTATCTTGATAAAACGTCCATGCCATATTAGCCGACAGGCTGTCTAAGTTTTTTGGTTGGTGTTCAATATGATCAAAGTCTAAACTCGCGGGGTTTAATATATTAATACCTGACACTGTTCCCACTAAAATTGTACCGTCAAACAGCTGGTCCACCACTAAAACACGATCATTATTAAGGCTTCTTGGTTTATTTTCATCAAAGCGATAATGAATAAACTCACGACTTCCAGCTGCTAGATAGTTCAAGCCACCGCCGAAAGTACCCACCCAAACATTACCTGCTTTATCAGGAAAAATACTGGTTACCCCGTTAAAACTTAAGCTATTTGGGTTCTGAGCATCGTGCAGGAAATAATCTATTTGCATATTATCGACATTTAAGCGACCTAAGCCTCCATTTCTGGTACCAAACCACAATATGTTGTTATCACCGCGAACTGTCATCACACGTACGTCACTTAACGCAGGTATGCTTTTTTTATTTAAAATTTTCTGCACTCTTCCGGCGCTATCTAAACGGGTTAGCCCTCCATAACTTGCAACCCAAATTGCGCGCTCACCTTGTGACGATTGAGTTTCTGCAAATCCCAAAATAACATTGCTGGCCAGACCGGTATCAATGTGTTCAAAGGGTACTTCGATGCTTTTAGTAATGCCATCGTAAGATCCAAACCACATCAATCCAGACGTATCTTGTAAAATAGACAGAATTTTATTGTTGGTTAGCCCATCATCGATATTAAAGTTAGTAAACTTATCCTGTCCATCCCACAGGCTCACTCCAGCCTCTGTCCCAAGCCAAATACGTTGTTGGTGATCTTGGTAGACAGTATGTACTAAGTTCGCTGCTAGGGAGTTTTGTTGATTTTCATGGTGTTGCCAAGTGGAGAATTTAGTTTGCTGCGGGTCAAGCATACCTAAGCCACTATTGTGGCTAGTCATCCATATGCGCTGTTGCTGGTCAATAAATAATTGGGTTAAGCGATCACTAAAAAGGGGGGTTGCTGATCCGCTATGGTGACGCGTTAATTGCTTAGTTTTTTTATTGAGCTTAAGCAAACCATTACCGTCTGTAGCAAGCCAAATTTGTTGTGAATCTTCGATTATTGAAGTGATTGCCGCATCTTTTTCTAATTCTGGCAACAGTGCGCGAGTATTATAGTGTTCAAACTTCATAGTATTTGGATTAAATTGGCTGAAATTACCATTTCGATAACCAATCCAGATGAGGTTATGCGAATCTAAATAAAGTGACACCTGCCTGTTTGAGGTAGGTGCGGCATCTGAATTTACCTCTTCCTGCAAAGACGAAAAGGTTTGCTTAGCAGAATTAAATAAATTTAAACCTCCCCCGTCAGTAGCAACCCATAAACGCTTTTTATGATCTTCTAGCATCGCGCGCACATTATCAGAACTTAACGAGTCAGGTTTACTGGGGTCGTGTACAAAAACAAGCAGTTGATTGCCATCATAACGACTCACGCCTTCTTGAGTCACTATCCATAGATACCCAGTACTATCTTGAAATATTTGCCGCGCAGTTTTTTGGGATAGCTGTTTGCTAAATTCAGCTGGGGTAAAATTGAAGTTAGGACTGTCACCCGCTTTAACAGCAATGCTAAAAGACAAGATAAATATTAACCAAAACTTTACTTTTGTAAACATATTAGAAAGACATCTTATTTTTATTATATCGTAGGTTAACGTAAAGTCTTTATGATGCCAATAGCATCTGTCCGCCTAGTTGTCACATTTTATTGATGTACATAATTAAAAAAATTATTCTAGTTATTCTACTATTTATACATTAGCAAAATTAGCCAGTTTTTGTTTAAAGTTGGGCAGCTTGCAGTATGGGTATTAGCTACTAACTCGGCGAAGTCCCCGAGCAATTATAACTGTAACGTTAGTAATTGATGATGATTATTATAAAATTTAGGCTTAAATTAATACTAGATTTGGTTGATTGAACGTAATTACTACAATGGCCCTTACCCCTTTTAGCCTG
>JBNMPD010000093.1:0-11614 GCA_051276225.1 Flavobacteriales bacterium | reverse complement strand
TTTTTTAAGTGCTGTGTTTGGGTTTTATTTTCTCAACACTGAGTTAAGTGAAAATGGGTCAATAAACCTCAGATTTGTAAATTACGCCAGCTCAGCTGTTGCTATAATCATTGTTTTGTATACGGCCAAAAGAGTCTTTAGAAACAGTGTGAAGGGAAAGAAGTAATGAGTTTAGACCTATAAATATTAAGAGTATAAAAACATTAAAAAATTACTTGTTCTTGGATATGTATGGCCTGAACCTAATTCATCAGCCGCTGGTAGCCATATGTTGAGCTTGCTGAGCTTATTTATGCAGCAAGGATGGCAAGTCACTTTTGCCAGTCCTGCCCAACAAGGTGAACATAAAATAGATTTGTCTGAGTTAGGCATTGATGAACAGGCCGTAACACTTAATTGCAGTAGCTTTGATAACTTTATATGTGAGCTCAATCCCAATATGGTGTTATTTGATCGTTTTATGCTCGAGGAACAATTTGGCTGGCGGGTAGCTAAACAATGCCCCGATGCATTACGCATATTAGATACCGAAGATTTGCATTCACTTCGCCATGCAAGACATCAGGCATTAAAACAAAACAGAGCATTATTTAAAGCAGATTTGAATAGTGATGTGGCTAAACGAGAAATGGCAGCGATTTTTCGCTGTGACTTGAGTTTGATTATTTCAGACTATGAAATGGACCTGCTTAAAAATCATTACTCAGTGCCTCAACATATTCTATTACATTGCCCTTTTATGCTGGACTTAGAACACTTTACAGCATCGGAAAAAAGCTACTCTGACAGGCAACACTTTATTAGTATTGGTAACTTTCGCCATGAGCCAAACTGGGACGCGGTAACATTTTTAAAACAAAAAATTTGGCCAATAATCCGTAAACAATTACCTAAAACCGAGTTACATATTTACGGCGCCTACCCTCCACCCAAAGCAACACAATTACATAATCCCAAGCAAGGTTTTTTAGTTAAAGGCTGGGCAGAAGACGCCAAACAGGTCATGCAACAAGCACGAGTGTGTTTAGCCCCGTTACGTTTTGGTGCAGGTATAAAAGGTAAGTTAGCTGAAGCTATGTTTTGTGGGACACCTAACGTCACTACACATATTGGCGTTGAAGGTATGGCAATGGGGCTTGACTGGTCTGGGTTAATAACAGTTTTAACTCATTTCGATAACCAAGAAGACAGTGCTGCAGACTTTGCAAAACAGGCTGTTCAGCTATATCAAGACCAAGCGTTATGGCAACAAACCCAAGAACGGGGTTATCAGCTTATTAAAACCAATTTTAATAAAGACGAAATTCAAGCAAATTTACTAGCACGTATCTTAGATATACAAGACAATTTAGACACTCATCGTTCCAACAATTTTATTGGGCAAATGTTGCAACATCATCATATGAAAAGTACCCAATATATGGCGCAATGGATTGAAGCAAAAAATCGTTGAATTGGTTTTTTAATTTTAACTGACATGCTTCAAAACCAAACCAAGCTCAAATCGAATAGACGAGTGTTAGCAAATCTAAGTTATTGAATTAATTATATACAACTAATGGCAGACCTAACGAAGCGACTATTCAGTTAATCTTAATATTTTCAGGGTTATTGATGTTTCCGTTTGTTATCTGAAAAACAATTTTTTCGACATTAGATAACTGAAAATTTATGGTGTTTAGCGCGAACACTACCTTGGGTAGCTGTCACCTTTAGCTCAAAATATCCAAAGCGGACGTTAGCCCTAAATCACTGAACAACAAAACTATGCTATTTGTTTAATTAATGATTTAAATTTAATGCGATTGAAATCAAACTGAGCGTTTACACATACAAAATGCTCGATAATAAGTGTTAGGTTCAAAATGGAGTCAGTCATGAAGCTTATAATATTATTTATTTGTATAGTTTCTTTTTCGGCTATATCTGAACAGTGGTACGAAAATGGCAAGATAGCTCCTGAAAGGAGCTTTCAAGGTGGAGTTGGGGATTTTGGGGCTATGGTATTTATGACCACCGACTCGCAAAAAATGTTAGATAACTGGGAAGCACCAACTGAAGGTTACTATGTTTTAAGTGATGAGGAAGTTGAAAAAGGAAAACCTATCGAAGCATTGGTAGTATTTTATGGATGTAAGGACAATGAAAACGGCAATTGCGTAACTGAGGTCGATTATCGAATTGTTAAACCCGACGGCTCTGTTTACACAGAAATCAAAAACACAGAGCTATGGAAGAATAAACCAGCGAAGCCAGAAGGACAGCTGGGATTAGCCGTAGATAGGGTCGGGATGATTGCTGAGGCAGAAGATCCTGTCGGAGTATATACTGTTGAGTTAGTAATTAGAGATTTAGTAAGTAATAACGAATTCCGGCTTTTTTCGAGTTTTAAAGTCAATGAAGCTAACAAATCAATCAACTAGAGCTGCTTCTCAGCCAAACATAATCTTGATTCCTTGGCTCGTGCAAGCTTGTGCAATCTATTCGGTGGGGGTATTCAAGGAAGACTATGCGAAGTGAATTAAAAAAAGAACTCGATAAAGAGCTTGTCAAACACAGATTTAGAAACCTAAAAATTGTGTTAATAGTTTTTCTTATTTTATCTTCTTTTATGGTTATTTTTGGTGGTTTTATTAACGGCGAAAAGACGGCAATAGTTGGCATCGTTGAATCACATTATGTGAGGCTTCATGACGAAGGACATGACTTAAATGTCATGGTTGAAATTCCAAATCCTATTGGCTTAGTTAGAATTAAAATTCCCAAAAATTCAAACCTAAAAATTGGATCTAAAGTAGAAGTTACAAAGACAACTTCACTCCTGTTCAACATTTCACGTTATAGGTTCTTCAAATATGTTGGTTAGTGTATTTATTTTTCTCGCAGACTGGCGCTTCGCTATATAGCAAGTGAGTAATTGAACTATTTGTTAATCGTTATATGGCAAGGAGTGAGCCTTGAATTGATATGTAGCCATAAGATTTTTGATGGGTGGTTTAGTTGTACTATTTACGCCAGTAGCTCGAATGGCCATAAAGATATGTGGCGCTGAGGCGTAATGTAGATCCTTGGCCGACATTAACGAATCATTAGTTTCATGTATATTCATTTGAAGACGGTATCAATTCTCTCTCTGTCGTAATCAAGTATGCAAGCATTATGCTTTTCGTAAAGTTGAGCCAATACGCAATCATCAGTAGCTATGACGTCCATTCCACGTTCATCGTAAACACTTAAGATGATGCCTTTATCATGATTAATTATAAAGCACTCACCAATGAGGGATGGCTTACGAATACTAAAGTCGATATTGATCATTGCCTCAATAATATTCTCTATGTTCACATCACAAACAGTAAGATTAGAAATGGTTACACGCCGCCAGCTTTTAAATCATCACCTTTCCAAAAAGGCATGCCCTCTGGGCCAATTCCAAGTGAATTCCTATTTTTGAATTGTAAAATAATGGCTTTTCAAGCTTAAAATTACTTAATTCCATATGTAAAAACTATTCTTTAGTACTTAGCAAGTTGAGTGAATATCAGGTTATATAAACCGTATCCCGTTTACGAGACGCTCATTTAAGCGGTAAATCAAATAGCAGTTAAGACGTGCTGGAGATCCTATACAGACATTAGCCCTCAGTCACTGAACAAAAAAGTTGTGCTATTTTCACAAGTAATGGTTAGAATTTAATACTATTCAGATCAGACTAAGTATTTATATATGCGGAATACTAGTTAATAGGCGTTAGACAAAGGAATACATATGAAAGGTTTAATTTCGATATTAGTCTTTATTATCGCCACAGCAACTCACGCTGGTAATATATCCTCATTAGAGGACCTAACTAATGATAAAAGTATCTCTAATAGTGAAAAAGCTTATCTAATTGGACTCTATTATGATTTTGGGTATGGGGTAAAACAGGACTTTAAGCGAGCAGCAAAACAATATAAAAAATCAGAGCACCCTCACTCTTTTACAATGGAAGCAATGTTATACAATAACGGTCAAGGTCAGAAACTTGATTTCCGAAGGGCAAACGCATTGTATAAACAAAACCCACAACAAGAACAGCATGAATTATATCTTGAAGTCTTGGAGAAATCATCAGTCAGAAACGTTAAAGCTGCTATGGTTTTGGGTAGTGAACTTCTTTTTTCCGATACACCTTCATGCAAGAAAGGATTAAGTCTAGTTCATCGTGCTCTGAAACAAGACTACGTGCCCGCCATGTATACCATGGCAGGTGCCTACTCTGATGGAGTAGACTCATGCATAGAAAAGAACACTGAAAAATCCGAAAAGTATTACCTTATGGCTGCTGAGGAAGGTTTCCCTCAAGCTATGAATAATTTGTATGTTTTATATCAGGATAAAGGCACCAACGAAATGAATGAGAAAGCTCATTACTGGTTAGAAAAAGCTGCTCATTTAGGTGTCATGGAAGCGCAAGTACAATATGGCTTTAAATACTACAACGGAGAGTGGGTAGAGCAGAACAAAGAACTTGCATACAAGTGGTGGCTTGATGCTTCAAATCAGAAACATGACTATGCCATGTTTTTGGTTGGATTTATGCTGACAAATGGAGATGGTGTTGATGCTGATTTAAAGGGGGGGATGAACTATCTTTTATCAGCCTCAGAGAAAAATATCTGTCAGGCTCAGTATGAAATTAGTTATATCTTAATCAATAGAAAAACTAAATTTGAAGAATCAAGACGCTATTTTGACAAAGCTATAAAAAATGGATGTAAAGATTGGCGTGAACTTGAATCTAGATTTATACAGTGATTAGAAAATGCTTAAACTAAAAGAGTTAGAGACAATTTAAGTGAGTATGTTTTAAATCAGTTGGTGAGTGTGAAAAATTAGCGAAGAAACATTTTAAACGTCCTCCATAATTTATGTCTGCTACGTGCCAAAAGTGATCAAACCAAAGTTTCATCGATTAACCGCAAGGGGTTAAAAAAACACGCCATAATTTCATCGTTACTTATGTAATGTGTTTATTATTGATGTTTGCTAGTGAATCAGAGTGAAAATTTATCAGCAAAATAGTTTGATAGATAAAACCCTAATGACCTATTTTGCATATTTCTGCCAGCCTAATGAGTTTCATGACATCATAAAAGACTTTATATTCAGTGGTTTTTATTGAGTTTTCTCTATGAGCGGCACCCAAAGGGCTCTTTGATGAGATTCTTTGGTTTTAAAACGATTACTGCGGTTGAAGTTAATGACTGTTTGGTACGCCAATTTGCCAAACATTCCAATGTTTAACAATATGGTCTGTCATGGTACTACCTACTAACATAATATTTTCAACCGTTTCGGCAAAACCACCAGCGGTTTCTCCGGGTGCGGGATCAAGGTGTTCTAGAGTTGTTTCGTTTGGATTACCTTGATCAAAATTAACTGAACCACGCAAACTTAAAATTCGTTTTGTGTTGTGAATTCGACTTATTACTTGAGTAATCGCAGCGGCTTCCATTTCAGTTGTTATGTAATCATCTGCGCCATATAACTCACTTATATATTGGGCTTGTTGTGATAACCCGGGTCCATGGAAAAATGTATCGCCTGTCATATGTGTGCCCTTTAGCACTTTAGGTAATCGCCTTGCAGCAGATTCTGGGTAACGCATCCGGTAGGCTTGAGCGCTTAGGGAGTCTTTTAGTTTTATATCTGTAGTTAACTTCATGCACCATTTAACTAGTAAGGGATTAAGTTGATAACGGCGAATTTTTTCATATCCCTTACGAGGCATAAAAGTCGGCGCCCCTACTTTACCTTCTTCTGGTGCCCAACGATGACCTAAATCGTAATCGATTAACCAACTGCCCCACGTCACATCACCAATGGTTCCTTTTGACGGTGGTGTACCACCCACTCCACTTAGAATGAAATAACTGTTTGTAAAATCGAATTTATTATTTAATAAAATGGCCTGCATTGATGCTGAGGACGCTACTTTTCCCATGCCTAACACGCCGCCACATACACCGTCGTTATTACAATAAACAGGCTTAAGAGCACCTTTTACAATAATCGGCTGACTGTCGCTAAAATAACGTTGATACCAGTACTGAAATTCTCCTGCTTTATCACCTGAATTCGCGCCAATTTCAAACATGGCAGCAATAAACACTTTGACTTGAATAGGGTTGGTACTGGCAGCTACCTGGCTACAAAATACAACTGAAGAAAGTGAAATCAAAGTTAATAATTTGTACATTTTCAATAGTGTTCTCCTGCCATTATATTAGATAATAAATATTAAGGGTTAATAGTCCCGAATTAGAGACTCGCTTCAAGCACTTGCTCTAGTGATTTCAAAAAGACTAACGGCTCATAATTGATAGGTAACTGCACTAATTTCTCGCCCTCTGCATTGAGTACTAATAAAGTGGGAAAACCATTCACTTGGTAGTTTTGCATAAAAATCTCACCTTCTGGTGACTCGTATTCAATACGTGCATAAACAAAGTCCTGCTTAAGTTGTGTTTGAACTCGTTTGTCAGAGAACACTTGTTTGTCTAGTTTACGACAAGACGTGCACCATATAGCCGACATATCTGCCAACACTAATTTATTTGAACGCTTGGCTAGATCTAGGGCTTGCCCTAATGTGAGTATATCTAAACCAGTTTGGTCTATGGCTTGTTGCCCAAAATAACTCTGAATCGTTCTATTTCCGTAATACCCTAAAACGGATATCAGTATGATGATCCCAAACACATCTAGGACTTTTCTAACGGGGGAGCGTGTCTGGTCTTTCTGGTTATTTGTTGGCATCTAGGTCTCTACATCTGAAGATTGATGTTGGCAGTACTCAATGATTTTAGCGACGACAGCAGTCAGTCCATTGCCTCTGGATTGACTTAGATGTTTATCTAAATGTAATGTTTTAAGATAATCAGCTACGTTAAAGACCAATACTTGATGAGCTGTTTTTCCTGAGAGAGCTTCAAACACTACCGCCAATAAACCACGAACAATTTTACTAGGCGAATCGCCTTCTAACATCACTGTGCCTTCATTTATAAAACACCTGATCCACACTTGGCTTTCACAGCCGTGCACCGCTGATGAATCTGTTTTATATTGATCTTGCAATCTGACTAAATGTTTACCCGCTAACATTAACTGTCTGTAAGTTTGATCCCAACTTTTTGCCTGTTTAATTGTCTCTGCAATGGGTGTTAATCTTGTTTGGTTAGAGCCGAACGATGTGTAGGCCGTTTCCATTTGAGTTGTAGGCTCAGTTAACAAACTAACACATTCTGTCAGTGCTTGACCAAAGCTATGAATGTCAGCACTGTTATTGTAAGCCGCCAAAGACACTCTGATTGTGCCATCAATACCCAGTGTCTGCATCAAAGGCATGGCGCAGTGATCCCCTACCCTGACCGCAATATTACGCTTATCTAACAGCACGGCTAAATCATAATGACTGATCCCTTGCACGGTAAAAGATTGCACACAAATACTATTCACGTTATCCCCCCACAACCTTACTTGTGGGATAGCTAGCAAAGTAGTAAGTAATTGTTGATACAAGTTGTGTTCTTGCTGTGCTAACAAAGTTCTATGTTGTTGAATAAACTCACTGGCGGCGGCTATACCCAACACCCCTGCAATATTCGGTGTTCCGGCTTCAAACTTTAGCGGCGGTGGCTGGAATGTGGTTTTTGCGAAGCTGACTTGTTTAATCATCTCACCGCCAAGTTGGTACGGAGGTAATTGCTCAAGTAAATTGTACTTACCATATAAAACCCCGATGCCAGTGGGGCCAAACATTTTGTGACCGCTAAACACATAAAAGTCACAATCTAACTGTTGCACATCCACTGTTAAATGACTCACAGCTTGTGTACCGTCTATTAATGTTAAAGCGCCATTTTTTTTAGCCTTAGCAATAATAGCTTCAATGGGATTGATGTTACCTAGAGCATTTGACACATGCCCTACAGCAACTAAAGCGGTATTAGAAGTGATCAATTGTAAAGACTCTTCAAGCTTTAACACACCATTAGAATCTATTGGCATTACCTGAAATTGCAGATTAAGTTGTTGCGCTATTTGCTGCCAAGGTACGATATTAGCGTGGTGTTCCATTGCTGAGACTAAAATACTATCACCTGCTTTAAAGACACGTTTAGCCAACCCACTGGCTACAAGATTGATACTTTCAGTAGCACCTTTAGTCCAGATGATTTCTTTGTGACTCTTAGCGCCAATAAAGTGTTGAATATTTTTACGCGATTGCTCAAATTGCTCGGTGACATTGGCCGCCAACTGGTGACTAGAGCGATGCACATTAACCGTACGCTCTTGATAATACTGTTGAGTAATATCGATAACGGTTTGCAGTTTTTGACTGGTTGCAGCGCTATCCAAATACACACAGTGTTCTGAACGTGGATTAGCAAAAAAAGGAAAATGATGACGCAGAGTGTTCGATGGCTTAAGTGGCATTAATATTATAAACAGATAAATGTATATCATTATTGTTGTCAATCATGGCCAGATTAGCAAGGTATTTAAGCGGTGCCACCATATACAATATTCTCAAGTATGACACTGAGTATTACATTATGTATTAAAATCTGTCATTGATAAATGTTGTTTAATACTGGGTATCACATCCTCTTGATGATGATTCACGTACAACAAAGTGGTACACCCTTGTCTAGCGAGTAAATCGATTAAAGCCAATACTTTTAAACGGTTGATATCGTCTAAACCATTACAAGGTTCGTCTAAAATTAATAAAGCGGGATGTTTGACCATTGCACGGGCAATTAATGCCAAACGTTGATCGCCAAAGGACAACGCCTGAAAAGGCTTGGCAGTCTCTTTGCCTAGTCCCATAAGTACCAACCATTGTTGAGCTAATGCCATTTGATTTTTGGTGGCTTGTTGATATAAACCAATGCTGTCGTAAAAACCCGATAACACTACATGTAATAGTGAACAATTCACTCGATAATCTAAATGAAACGCGTTGGACAAATACCCTATGTATTGTTTGATTTGCCAAATACTTTCACCACTGCCACGTTGATAACCAAAAACGTAAATATCGTTCACATAACACTGTGGGTGATCGCCTGTGATCAAATTCAATAAGCAGGTTTTTCCGGAGCCATTTGGGCCAGTTACTTGCCAATGTTGTTGGGGTTGAATAGTCCAATTCAAATGACTAAAAATAATATTTTCAGCATAGTTAACCTTCACATTGTTCAACTTTACGAGTGGCGCATTAGCGTCTAAGGGATGCGGCGCAAAACTATCGCTATCTTTGTCTGGTAAAACTAAATCTTGTTGCTGCATATGTTGCAGTTGACTGATATGGGTGAGTTGTTCAGCTAGATCGTTATTAACGGGTATCTGCCACTGGACGCTTCCTGACTGCATCAGCACTAAGTGCTGACAAAAGCTCGGCACTTCGCTTAAACGATTGAGCACTAATATCAAAGTGGTCCGGATGGATATTTCCAGTAATAAAGTATTAAAGTCAGCGCAAGCTTGTTTGTCTAATCCATCCCATGGTTCATCTAGAATCAACAATTCAGGTTGGCTCAATAATGCCTTGGCTAGGAGTAGTTTGCGGGTTTCACCCGTAGACAAAGCACGAAATGGTCGCTGCAGCATACTTGTCAGAGCAAAAACCTTACTCACTCGCGCCAGCAACGTTTGCTCAATATCATCAGGATGTAGACCCTCAAGTAAGATTTCTTCTACTGTGGTGGCAATAGGAATGATATCTAGAATGTCGGCACAATCTTTTTGCTTCTCGGCTTCTATTAATGCTTGTTGTTGCTCAACCGACACCCAAGCAGTGTTAGAAACCACTTGTCGCTGCCCGCTTTTTAACAATCCATGACCGGCAACAAAAGCCGCTAGTGCAGATTTACCACTGCCATTTGGCCCCAATACAACTGTGTGTTGAAAAGATGTCATCGTCAGCGAGTCAATATTCAGATGGAAATGCTCAGCAAAAAGAGCGTGACAGTTTTGTAGAGTAACGAGCGGCATAAATCTAAACTTTAAAAATTTTTAGTATCCTACCAGAAAATTAAACGCTTTCATGCCCTGCAAGCAATTAGGCTTTAACTGCAACAAACTAAAACGGAATTGGCGTCCCCCTCTAAACTAAATAACTAATATCCGCTGTGGTTTACATCAAACATTAGTATGCAAATGCTAAGCTCATTCGCACGCTGTAACCACTATATTGATTATTAACCACGCGCGTTTCAGAGCCTTGGTAGGATCTATCTGGAGTATCTAAAACGTTATTTAATCTAAAACGAGCAGACCACTGTTTGTTGAATCGCCAAGCAATAGACTGATCCCAAACCAGCACATCCTGCCTATAGATGTCTTGTGCTGCGCTTGCCCCTAGATTGTCCAAAGCCTCGCTTTGCCATGAAAATTGGGATTGATATTGCCATTGATTGTTAGCAAGACGCAGATTAAGCGCTATTAGATGTTTTGAGCGCTCTGGCATCACGATAGTTCTATCAACTAAATCGGCTTCAGTATCTGAGTAGGTGTATGAAAACTGAATATCTACAGAGTCTATTTGAGAAAAAGAAAAACCGTGGGACCAATACGCTTGCAGACCTTGAATAAATCCATCTTCACCATTTTCAACACGAGATACATCAAAAACCACATCATCCAATAATTCCGTGACTCTGGTGTCATAGAAAAAAGCGGATACACTTTTATAATAGGCTCCCACCGCTAGTTTTCCTTGCTGGGAATATTGATATTCAAACCCGGCAAATAGATTCTGAATTGAAGTAGCTTTCAGGTCTGGTGTGCCCTCATTGATAGTTCGCGTAGGGGGGTTAATCCGACGGTAGCGCACCGTATCAAAGTACTGCGGTCGCATAAGTTGTTCAAAATAGGCTGCTTTAAAATTCCAGTCTGAATTGACGCTATAGCGAAGCTCTAGTGAAGGTAACCAATGGTCATAACTATTACCACCTTCAACAAATGCAGCATCGAAACTGTCAAAAGATTCTGCTACCGTTAACCCTTTTAACATGATGCTTGTTATGGGTTGTCCTTGTGCCGTATTTCCAGATACCGCTGGTCCACTCACGGCACCGCGTGTTTTGCTGTTTGTCTTTTCATGACGTAAACCAACGCGCCAAAACCATTCGTCACGTTGCTGGTATGCGTTTATATAAGCGGAACTGACAGTTTCTTCGCTACTGTAAACATCTTGAATAGATTCTAAAAATGACTGTGAAAGATTAAGTGCAAACTGACTTTCACGATTAGTTTGAAAGTAGCTATCGCCAAGCAATGTATCTAACCTTGCAGGAAGCGTGTATTGACTTTCAATGATAGACGTTGGGCCATTTGCACCCACCAAACTTTCTAATGTGAATGTATTCGTGGTAGGTGTATACACTGCCCGTTCATTCTTATTGTTTCGCTGTTTCGTGCGGCACGCTATGCCTGCACTAACCCAAATAGTGCGGTCAGCGAGGCTGAACTGACGATCCCAATCAAATACAAAAGCAAAATCAGTATCTGTTGTTGTTGTGTCTGTTGGTCGGTAATTTGCGAATTTCGAGTTGCT
>JBNMPD010000092.1:0-11634 GCA_051276225.1 Flavobacteriales bacterium | reverse complement strand
AAGGATGGGAACTCAGGAAGAGTGGTTTGTATGGATATAAAGCTAATGGATAAGGACCACAATGGAAGGTGTCTCGCATAGGATGTGAGTTGAAGGATGGGAACTCAGGAAGAGTAGTTTGTATGGATATAAAGCTAATGGATAAGGATCACAAAGGACGGTGCCTCGCATAGGATGTGAGATAAAGGATAGGAACTCAGGAAGAGTGCTTTGTAAGGACATAAAGCGAATGGACAAGGACACACCGGTATGGTGCCCCGTTTGGATATCGGGACGAAATGGATAAAGGACACACTCTGGATGAGTGTCTCATCGGGATGATGAGATAGGAGGGAAAGGGCGTAATATGGACATTCTCAGGATAGATTTTGCAACGGATAGCAGAGAGGGACCCTCAAAATTCTTTAAGGGCGTGACTTGAATTCAAGTCACGCCCTTTTCATTTTCTGCAATATCGTTATTTAGTTTCACTCAAAAAATCATTCAACTCTGTAAGCGGGTGTGTCTATATTCTGTATTTTTAGACCAACCATTTTCACTTGACCTTGACAACTATCTTCTCCATTACCAGAGAACTCAAAAACAAAGTCGCTGTAAAAATCAAGCTTGCCTTTATAACTTCCTAGACGAATTTTTACTCTTGCCACACTGATGAGCTGTAACTGCTGTCGTTCACAGTAAGCATCCAATTGTGATTTGACCGCTTCTGATATGGCTCGAAAACGCCAAAACATTGCTGCTAAAAGAAAAATGCCAATCAGTAATACTAAATCAAATAAATTCATGGTGTTTTTTGACCAAATAGTTGGCCAATAGCCTGACTGAGCTGTGGGCTTTTTTCAGGCCAGCGTAAAACTTCTAACATAGTTTTCCTTATTTCTGGTATTTGAACTAGGTCAGAATATAACCCAATAAATGGTTCGTCCTCACAAATAGCTAATAGTTCGATATAAAAAGTAAGGATTGTTGATTCTTTCATAGCTTGCCAATGTCGAGCTGCAATCAACATAAGCGCTGCGCTTGTTTGCCCGTTTGTGGTGCTGAGTATCAGAAATATGAATGAATTAACGACTACTTTAGCTTGGCTTTGACACAGCCCACGAAGCACACTGTATAGCCTTTTTTCATCATTTACATCCTGGTGATACCAGTTAATTAACAATGAACTTATACTTTCGTCTATCTGATGATTTTCTAACGATGCACACAACGCGTATTGCATATCCGGCGCTAATATTGAAAATTGTGTTAGCAGCAGATGCCTGCTTTTAGGTTGCTGCAGAGAGGCAGTGAAATTCGCGATGCCCTGCAAAGGAATAGTGCGCCAGTCGTGTTGCCCAGGATTTGTTAAGTATTGCTCAACAAATTCTAAATGCTCTGATAAGGGCATATCTAATTCAACTCGGCCGATACTGTTAAAATTAGCCAGTTGTTGTTGGTTAGGAACAAAGGTAAAAGGATTTTCAGGTAGTTGATTATTGGTTTTTTTTTGCTGGTCTAACGTCTGTCCAAGAGCTTCTACTACTATCTTCAAAAACTCTTGTCTTGCTGCGCCAATAACCAACCCCTGCTCATCTAGAGGTAATTTTACAAACCAAATATAGTGTTCATGACTCATTTGTTTGTTAAAAAATAAAATACCAAACCAAGCATGCTGCTGTCTGGGATAGGGAGCTGGCACGATGGCACTTTCAATTTCTAAAAAAAGTGGAGAACCAAGTGTTCTGATGCCCCGAGCCATGTCAAAAACTCGGTATTCTGTGCCAGCTTGGTGTAAAAATTCGCTGATAGTATTGATCTGACTCATGTTATTCTTACGTACATTAAGTTATAAAAATTAATCGGTTAGAAAATAAACGTATTGGTTCTTTTCATAGATAATAGTTGCTGATCATGCCACGTAGTCATAAAGAAGTCGAAATTCTGATAGTAAAATTAGAACAAAGCTTGCGTGAGGCAGTATTATGGTCGAGTTATCCTCCATCCGTTGAGGCGCTTCAAAGCAAACTTCCTTTTGCATTAGATGTGATGCCGTTTGAGCAATGGCTACAATTTATTTTTATCCCCAAAATGTCTGAAATAGTCAGTAATAAAAGTTCACTACCAGATAGTCTTGCGCTTCTGCCTATTGCGGAACAAAGTCCCAGAGTTGCGGATAATCAGTCTGAACTTATTGAAGTGATCAGGCAAATTGATATGATCTTTGCCGTTTCATAATATGTTGCTCTCTATTGTCTATCAAGATGAACATTTAATCGCTATTAATAAGCCATCAGGGTTATTAGTGCATCGTAGCATGCTGGATAAACATGAAACTCAGTTTGCTGTGCAGTTATTACGCGATCAAATTAGCCAACATGTTTTTCCTGTTCACCGATTAGACCGGCCAACTTCTGGCGTATTAGTGTTTGCTTTATCTGCTGAGATCGCTAGAAAATTAGGTGAACAATTTGCCTCTCAAAGTATTGAGAAAACGTACCTGGCGATCGTTCGAGGGCATATTGTGGATTCAGGAGAAATAAATTATGCACTCAAGGAAAAACTCGACAAAATCGCTGACAAAATGACCAAGCTTGATAAACCTGCCCAAGAGGCAGTCACACACTTTAGCAGATTAGATAAGTTCGAATTGCCCTTTGCTGTGAGCAAGTATGCATCGGCTCGATATTCATTGGTTCAACTGACGCCCAAAACAGGACGTAAACATCAACTTAGACGTCATCTAGCTCACATCAACCACCCTATTGTCGGAGATACCGCTCACGGTGACGGTAAACATAATACCTTCATACGCCAACAATTTAACTTTAATCAATTAGCGTTGACGTGCAAATCTATGCTCTTAACGCATCCGGTATCAGGAACATCATTAGTTTTACGCTGTGATTTAGATAAAAGCATTGTCGATTTACTAGAAAATTGGCAAGTCTGTCACCATCAATTAAATAATTTACATAATTTGTAACTGTGCAGGGCAACGCCTCACCTAATTAGGAATTTTAATATGAGCAAAATCAGTATTTTTGTAGGATCAGTATATGGCAATGCACAACATGTGGCAGAAGATGTTAATACCATGTTTATTGCACAAGGATTGGAGTCTGAGGTGTTCACTGATCCTTCTTTGAACGACTTTAAACAGGCTACGTCACTATTATTTATTAGTTCAACGACGGGGCAGGGTGATATACCGCCGAATTTAGAGTTCTTTATCGAAGACTTGCGCGACCAATCTCCATTGATGGAACAGAAACCTTTTGCAGTGGCGGGTTTAGGCGATAGTAGTTATGGTGAAACTTACTGTGGTGCAGGGCGACAAATTTTTGAATTGTTAACTGAGTTGCAAGGAAAGCCAATAACAGAACTATTGGAAATTGATGCTTGTGAAACTCTTGAGCCGGAAGTCGAAGTGGTTGCATGGGCAGAAAAATTACTAGCTGAATTGAAGTAATTTTTAAACTTTAGATATAAAAAAAGCGCCATAGGCGCTTTTTTTTAATCAGTTCAAGTTTAAGCTAAAGCTTTAATTTGTGCTGCAAGACGACTCTTGTGACGAGCTGCCTTGTTTTTATGTATCAAACCTTTCGTTGCCATACGGTCAAGTAGAGGTGTTGCTGCAGTGTATGCAGCTTGAGCAGCTTCTTTATCACCAGAGGCGATAGCAGAAAGTACTTTTTTCAAAGATGTACGTGTCATAGAGCGACGGCTAGCGTTATGTTGACGACGCTTCTCCGCTTGTATGGCACGTTTCTTAGCAGACTTGATGTTAGCCAAGTTGGAACTCCCAAAAAAATTCTAGTCAAAATTCAAGGGTGCGGATTATGCGGATCATGTCGGTTTATGTCAATTAGTTTTGTGGGTTTTGCGGCAAATAATGGATTCTTTTCGATTTAATTCATTCAAGCTGTTTTAAAGACTCTTACATTCGTCATTCTAAGCCTGGTTAAATCTATATACCTTATCCACATCAAAATACACGTTTTTTCGGGCCGCTATTAATGAGACTTATTTCGGATGCTGAGTACTGAGTTGGTTATTTTTAACTGAGACTCTGTTTTCGCATCTTGGGCGATTAAGAAAATATAGCTTGCTTAAATAGGTCCCTCAAAATAAGACCTACTTGGAAGGTCATGTTTAATAAGTCCCAACTTGACAGCGCCGTATGCGAGGTCTCAATTCGGCAACCCCAACAACGCAGTCTCAACTAGCCCATACCTTAATAATTTTAAACTCTGACCAAATTCGTTATTTTGAGGTGGTTTGGGTATAGACTCTTTGTCTGTAGTTCACGCATAATAATATTTTTGTTGGTTAGGAAGAAGTGGGTGTCAGGTAAGTTATTTAAATCAGGCATGATTGTCAGCGCCATGACATTTATTTCGCGTATTTTGGGTTTGGTAAGAGATGCCGTCATTGCCAACTTAATGGGCGCGGGTGCGAATGCGGATGTTTTTTTGTTTGCCAACAAAATCCCTAATTTTTTGCGTCGCCTATTTGCAGAAGGCGCGTTTGCTCAAGCATTTATACCTGTTTTAGCTGATGTAAGGCACGCAGGTGACGAAGAGCATCTAAAACAGTTTATCGCCAAGGTGAGTGGCACTTTAGGGGTGATAGTTACTGTAGTGACCATCGTTGGGGTAGTAGGTTCGCCAATACTGGCCGCGCTTTTTGGAATGGGTTGGTTTGTTGATTACGTGAATGATGAGCCAGCAGGAGAAAAATTTGAATTAGCTTCGTTAATGCTAAAAATAACTTTTCCCTATTTGTTATTTGTTTCTTTAACCGGTTTGGCCGGTGCCATTCTTAATACTTTAAATAAATTTGCTGTTGCTGCTTTTACCCCAGTGTTACTTAATGTTGCTATTATAGGCTGTGCAATATATTTGGCGCCAAGATTTGATGAGCCTGCATTTGCTTTAGCTTGGGGAGTATTTCTGGGTGGATTATTTCAGTTACTATTTCTGCTACCGTTTTTATTTAAAGTGGGACTGTTGGTCAAACCTAAATGGGGATGGTCAGACCCTGATATTGTAAAAGTCCGAACGCTGATTATTCCTGCACTGTTTGGTGTTTCTGTTGGCCAACTAAACTTATTGTTTGATACGGTTATTGCCAGTTTTTTGGGCACTGGGTCAATATCATGGCTGTATTATTCTGACCGTTTATTAGAGTTTCCATTGGGATTATTCGGGATTGCTATTGCGACCGTAATTTTGCCAACCTTGTCTCAAAATCACGTGTCTAAAGATGATAAAGCGTTTAGTGCTAATATTGATTGGGCAGTAAAAATGATCTGTCTATTAGGTATCCCTGCAGCAACAGGTTTATTTATGCTGGCAGAGCCTATGTTATTAACCATTTTTCAACGTGGTGAATTTACCCCTCAGGATGCCACTTATGCCTCTCATAGTTTGATGGCATATTCATTTGGTTTATTAAGTTTTATGTTAGTTAAAGTGTTAGCGCCGGGCTTTTATTCTAGGCAGGATATTAAAACCCCTGTGAAGTTTGGTATTTGGTGTATGGGTGCAAATATGTTGTTTAACTTGATTTTGGTCTGGCCATTTGACTATGTAGGTTTGGCTATGGCCACGTCTCTTTCGGCTCTGATGAATGCTTTATTACTTTATGGCGCACTTCATAAGCGCGGTGTTTATATCGCTTCACCACAGACAATTACTCTTATTGTTAAGATCGTGTTTGCTAGTACTTTAATGGGTATTGTTATTTTTATGCTTAGCCCTGTTACCACCGCTTGGGTGGATTTTTCGCTACTGAGCAAAATTTTTGAGTTAGCACAACTAATTTCACTCGGAGCCTCGGTTTTTGTCGTTAGCTTATTGATATTGGGTGTGAGAAAAAGTACTTTTTCAGCGTCTTAAGTTGTCTCAAAATCATATGCCCTTATGCTGATGGGGCGTGTCTTAGTTTAAAAATACAGATTCCTCAATGTTACTGCTTTCAATCGCCCTATAGTCAGTTATAATCCGCGCCTTTGATTGATTTTCAGAAAGCCCTTGGGCTTTTAAAGCAAGCCTTTGAGCTTAAAGAGAGTGTAGTGGAACTGATACGTGGCCTTCATAATATTCGTGATAAACATCGCGGTTGTGTATTAACAATAGGCAAGTTTGACGGGGTGCACTTAGGTCATCAGGCTGTACTTAGTCAAGTCGTTGAAAAGGCTAATGAATTAGGTCTACCTTCGACGGTGATGGTGTTCGAACCCCAACCTGAAGAGTTGTTTACTCCTGAGCAAGCACCTGCCCGATTAAGTTTATTACGCGATAAATATACACAATTGAAAGCTTTGGGTATTGATCGCCTGTTGTGCGTTAAATTCGACCGACATTTTGCTGCTTTTAGCGCCACTGAGTTTGTTGAAGGTTTGTTAGTTGATAAACTGGGTATTAAATATTTAGTAGTAGGTGATGATTTTCGTTTTGGTAAAGGTCGGGTTGGTGATTTTGCTACGCTTGTTGAAGAAGGCGCAAAGTGCCAGTTTGACGTAGTCAGCACTCAAAGTTTTCGTCTCGAAGATTGTCGTATTAGCTCAACGGCAGTGCGTGACGCCTTGAGCAATGATGATTTTGCTCTCGCTCAGCAAATGTTAGGTAGACCTTTTACCATTGCGGGCAAAGTTTTACATGGTGATAAAAGGGGGCGTACCATAGGTTTTCCTACTGCGAATGTGTTATTGAAGCGCTGTAAAGCCCCCATAAATGGGGTGTTTGCTGTAACGGTCACAGTAGCAGATAAAAGTTACTCAGGTGTAGCTAACATTGGCCATAGGCCTACAGTGAACGGACAGCGCTCGCAACTAGAAGTACATATTTTTGATTTTAACGATGATGTATATGGCCAATTTATTTCTGTGGCTTTAGTGAGTAAAATCAGGCAAGAAATGAAGTTCGACTCTTTTGAGTTACTTCATCAACAAATACAAAAAGATGCGTTAACAGCAAAAACACTGCTATATCCAACATCATTGGAATTGCATGGCGGCGGCAAATGAATGAGACCCTATGAACCTACTTTACTAAGTGTGACGTCGGTTGGCGATAGGGGCGAGTGACTGCAGTCAACAAACGTGCAGTTTCAAAGATGAAGGGCATAACCGCCTCTTAATATTTTACTGTAATAATATACCAATTTGGATTTAACCAGCAATGAGTGATTATAAACATACTTTGAATTTGCCAGAAACCGAGTTCCCGATGCGCGGCAATTTGGCTCAACGTGAGCCAAAAATGCTTGAGCAGTGGACCCAGGAAAAACTCTATCAGCAAATTCGTGAAGCCAAAAAAGGCCATACGCCTTTTATTTTGCATGATGGCCCTCCTTATGCGAATGGTGATATTCATATTGGTCACGCGGTTAATAAAATTCTTAAAGATATTATTGTTAAGTCTAAAACCTTATCTGATTTTGATGCGCCTTATATTCCGGGTTGGGATTGCCATGGTTTGCCAATAGAATTAATGGTTGAGAAAAAAATCGGTAAACCAGGTAAAAAAGTGACTGCCGCTGTGTTTAGGCAAAAATGCCGAGACTATGCCGAGAAACAAATTGCTGGTCAGAAAGCAGATTTCATTCGTTTAGGTATTTTAGGCGAATGGGATAATCCATACAAAACCATGGACTTTAAATCAGAAGCCAACATTATTCGTGAATTTGGTCACGTTGTGCGTTCAGGGCATCTTGAGAAAGGTTTTAAACCCGTGCATTGGTGTACTGACTGTGGTTCAGCGTTGGCTGAAGCAGAAGTGGAATATCAAGACAAAAACTCACCTTCTATCGATGTACGTTTCAAAGCGGTAGACGCTGATGCGCTTGCTGCATGTTTTTCTGCTCAAGTTGCTGCAAAGGTTTCTGGTGATATATCCGTCGCTATTTGGACAACCACACCTTGGACTTTACCTGCTAACCGCGCAGTGTGCGTTCACCCGACCCTTGAATATAGTTTGGTTCAGGTCAGCAGCGAGCAAGGTCAAGAGTGTTTAGTGATTGCAACCGATTTGTTAGCAGATTGTATGCAACGTTTTGGTTTTGAGAATTATCAAACTTTAGGTGTATGTCAAGGCCAAGAATTAGAAAATAAAGCACTACATCATGCTTTTTACGATTTCCAAGTGCCACTGATTTTAGGTGAGCATGTTACCACTGAAGCCGGTACCGGTTGTGTACACACTGCTCCAGGTCACGGTGTTGAAGATTTTAATGTAGGCAAAAACTACGACCTAGAAGTGGCTAATCCTGTTGGCGCAAACGGTGTGTATTTAGAAGGAACAGAGCTGTTTGCTGGTGAACATGTATTTAAAGCTAATGACCATGTTGTTGCAGTGTTAAAAGAGCATGGCGCACTGTTGCATCATTATGTGTATAACCATAGCTACCCTCATTGTTGGAGACATAAAACACCCCTTATTTTCCGTGCTACGCCGCAGTGGTTTATTAGTATGGATAAAAACGGATTGCGTGATGCGTCGATAAAAGAAATTCATAACACCCAGTGGATACCTGAGTGGGGTGAGAGCCGGATTGAAACCATGGTTGCTGGAAGACCCGACTGGTGTATTTCTCGGCAGCGTACTTGGGGTGTTCCGATTGCACTTTTTGTGCATAAAGATACTGGTGAATTACATCCACGCACCAATGAATTACTCGAACAAGTAGCGGTGTTGGTGGAACAAAAAGGGATTCAAGCTTGGTGGGATATTGAGCCAGAATCACTATTAGGTGAAGATGCAGAAACGTTTGTTAAAGTATCAGACACATTAGATGTTTGGTTTGACTCAGGCGTGTCTCATTATTTTGTGGTTGATCAACGTGATGATATCCCAGCATCGGCTGATTTGTATTTAGAGGGTTCTGATCAACATCGTGGTTGGTTTATGTCGTCTTTAATCACATCTGTCGCCACAACAGGGCATGCACCTTATAAACAAGTCCTAACTCATGGTTTTACTGTAGATGGTGATGGCAAAAAGATGTCAAAATCTTTGGGTAATACTATTGCGCCTCAGCAAGTTACAGGTAAATTAGGCGCAGATATTTTGCGTTTATGGGTTGCGTCTACCGATTATCGCAGTGAAATTGCGGTATCCGATGAAATTTTAAATCGTTCTGCTGATGCTTACCGACGCATTCGTAATACCGCGCGCTTTTTATTAGCCAATCTAAATGGTTTTGATCCTACTCAAGATTTGGTGGCTATTGACGAAATGGTAGAGCTCGACAAGTGGGTGGTAGGTCGTGCAAATAGTATTCAACAAGAAATCATTGAAGCATACGAAAAATATGACATGTTGGTGGTTACGCAAAAATTGATGCAGTTCTGCTCTATCGAGTTAGGCAGTTTTTATCTGGATATCATCAAAGACAGACAATATACCGCAAAAGGTGACAGTCATGCTCGTCGCTCATGTCAAAGCGCGCTGTATCATATCATTGAAGCATTAGTGCGTTGGATGGCGCCTATTACTAGTTTTACTGCCCAAGAGTTATGGCAACAAATGCCTTGGCAACAAGACAAATATGTTTTTACCGGTAAATGGTATGACGGTTTAGGCGAAGTGACCTTATCTGGTGATTTTAATAATCACTTTTGGCAACAAGTACTGGCGGTCAAAAATGAAGTTAACCGCTGTATTGAAATGACCCGCAAAGACGGGAAAATTAAAGGCTCACTGCAAGCTGAAGTCACTTTGTATGTAAACAATGATTTGTTTACATTACTTAACAAACTGGAAGATGAATTACGCTTTGTTTTGATTACCTCTGCGGCGACAGTCATTGAAAGTCATGATGCGCCAGAAGCTGCTATTGCAACAGAAGTGCAAGGTTTATCGGTGATGGTGTCTGTTTCATCGGCACAAAAATGTAGTCGTTGTTGGCATCACCGTGAAGATGTGGGAAATCATGTTGCACACCCAGAACTGTGCGATCGCTGTGTGAATAATGTTGATGGCGAAGGCGAAAAACGTACTTATGCGTAAACTTTTTACTCAAACAGGATGGCGCTTTTTATGGTTGTCTGTTTTGGTGTTAGTGACAGACCAATACACAAAAGCTATGGTATTAGAGAATATTGAACTTTATCAATCAATCCAAATATTGCCATTTTTTAATCTCACTCATGTATACAACTTCGGCGCTGCTTTTAGTTTTTTACATGATGCTGGTGGTTGGCAACGTTGGTTCTTTTCTGCGATAGCATTTTTAGTCAGTGGCTTAGTGCTGTGGTGGTCAAAACAAACCAGTAAAGAGCAAATAATCTTGCCCGTAGCTTTTAGCCTTATTACAGGCGGCGCTATCGGTAATGCTTATGATCGATTAGTTCATGGCTACGTAATAGATTTTTTAGTGTTGTATTATCAAAATTGGTATTGGCCCGCATTTAATGTGGCTGATAGCGCCATATGCATAGGTGCTGTTTTGTTGATAGTTGATATGTTTAAGAATAAAGAGGAAAAACATGCCTGAGTTAGAGCAAAAGTTGATAAAACAAGGTAGTGAAGTGGTTTTACACTTTGATTTAAAATTGTCTGATGGATCTGCTGCCGATAGTACTAGAGTCAATAACAAACCAGCTAAGTTAGTCATGGGCGATGGCAGTCTTACTCTCAGTTTTGAAGATTGTTTATTAGGCCTTCAAACGGGTGATAAAAAATCATTTACGTTAGAGGCTGACGACGCCTTTGGTATGCCAAACCCTGATAATTTACACCATCTTGACCGAGCTAAATTCAGCTCAGATACACCGGCTGAAGTGGGTATGATTATTGCGTTTACCCAGCCTGATGGTACAGATTTACCTGGTATAATACGGGAAGTTACTGGAGAATCTGTGACGGTAGATTTTAATCATCCATTGGCAGGGCAGGTAATTACCTTTGACGTAGAAATACTGTCAGTTAACTAAATAGATGAAAGGAAGAACTATGCAAATCCATCTTGCCAATCCTCGAGGTTTTTGTGCTGGCGTAGATCGTGCCATCGTAATTGTTGAGCGTGCTTTGGAAATGTTTCCTGCACCTATTTTTGTGCGCCATGAAGTAGTACATAACAAATTTGTAGTCGATGGTCTCAAGGAACGAGGTGCGGTATTCGTAGATGAATTATCAGAAGTACCTGATGACAGCATTGTTATATTTTCTGCGCATGGTGTATCTCAAGCTGTGCGTCTGGAGGCCAGCTCGCGTGGTTTAAAAGTGTTTGATGCTACTTGCCCTCTGGTTACCAAAGTACATATGGAAGTAATGCGGGCCAGTAAAAGAGGGACTGAGTGTATTTTAATTGGTCACCATGGTCACCCTGAGGTAGAAGGCACCATGGGTCAATACGATAATGCCAATGGCGGTATTTATTTGGTGGAGTCGGTTGATGATGTGGCTACGCTGTCTGTTAAAGACCCGTCTAAACTTTATTATTGTAGTCAAACAACCTTGTCTGTAGATGATACTGCTGATGTAATTGATGCCTTAAGGCGGCAATTCCCTGCCATTGATGGGCCGCGCAAAGATGACATTTGTTATGCGACTCAAAATCGTCAAGACTCAGTCAGAGAATTATCATCTGACTGTGATTTATTGTTAGTCGTAGGCGCTCAAAATAGTTCTAACTCTAATCGACTAA
>JBNMPD010000091.1:0-11693 GCA_051276225.1 Flavobacteriales bacterium | reverse complement strand
CTCGCTATCCGCCACATTCAAAGATAACCCGCTTAATTGCGGGTTTTTTGTGTTTGAAATATAGCAGTGGATCCAAACCCACACATTACGACAAAATGCCCAAAACATTTTACACTGCTTCCAGTGCCCGCAGGGTCAGGCGCAAATGAGTGCCTGAGTGAACCAAAAAGTCGATTCCTTTGAACTAAATAAGCCTTAGTCTCACAGAGGTACTATCGAATTTAATTCAAAACCCTTTCACTATTTGAAGCTTGTTTAGCCTGACTGTTTATCTGCTAAATCTAACGGTAACGCTAGTGCTCCAGCTAGTTTATTTAAATAGATATGCTCCGCAGAATTATCTCAATCTATAATCAATTCTATAACCAAAAATGAGGTTAAATACACCTCAATTTTTATGCTTTTAAACTTTATTTTATTATCGGGTGAAATAAAGTATTAAACAATCAGTATTATTTTGTGGTTTTAACAACTTTTATCTGACGATCATATTGTGTGATGTTTGCTGCGGTGTCATGACCAGATGCGTTTCGTTTATCTCAAACGCCCCTTGAAAATTTGACAGACTTTTACATTTTAATTTTTTATACAGTAGCGGGTTTTTACTGTTCAGCCGTTATATGATTGTTATTGAACCATTTACCGTTTTGCAATGATGAGTAAGTGTATTTTTTATCTCATTTAAAAAGTTGATTAAAAGTTCAAAACTTGACAGGAAAAGGTTTCTATTAAAATGACCGATAATAAACATTCAAAATCCCGGTTCGCTATTTTGACTGAGTTTAATAAAAGTCAGTTGTCGTTACGTAGTTTTATTTCTCGTTATGTTATTTCGCCTCAAGATATTGATGATGTTTCGCAGGAAACATTTTTGCGTGCGTACAAAGCTGAACAAGAAAAAAAAATTGAACATCCTAAAGCATTCTTATTTCGAATCGCTAAAAATTTAATGTTGTCTGAATTTTCCAGTAAAGCTCGAAAAATCACTGATTATATTGAAGACTACGATAGTTCAGAAGAATTACTCAATACCGATCACTTAGAATCTAATGTTATGGCTCAACAAAAACTTGGGATTTATTGTGAGGCAGTCGCTTCTTTGCCGACCCAATGTAGAAGAGTCGTTATTATGAAAAAAGTGTATGGAATGCAAAACAAGGAAATAGCAAGACGCTTGGAACTGTCGGTGAGTACCGTAGAAAAGCACCTTACAAAAGGTATCAGGCGCTTAAACTCAACCATAACGAGTCGTTACGGTGAGCAAGATACTCAAGCTGCATCACAAAAATTTAATCAAAGGGAGACAAGATAGTGGATAAAATTACTGCATTACCTAGTTCTTCAGGTCTCGAAGAAGAAGCTTGCCAATGGATTGTCAAGTTCGAAAGTGATGATGAGCCTTCAACTCAAGATATTCAGCAATTTAACGCTTGGTTATCCAGAAGTCCTGTACATAGGCAAATACTGTTACGATTAGCTAAGTCATGGGGTGACATGGATGTTATGTCTGGTTTAATGATACCACTAGGTTACACGTTAAAACCTAAGCGCAGTAAGCTCAAAACGTTTAATTTAATGCCAGGGCTTTTTATCGTGGATGTTTTTCGGGTGTTATCTAGTGCCACGTATAAGATGTTGCATCCACTTGTTGTTTTACCATTACTCACTATAGTTATCATGTTCAGTTTGTCATTCTTTGGGACTGTTTCACCGCCCGATGTATCTAAAAACATGTACGTTACGTCTATTGGAGAACACTCATCTCATACACTTGAGGATGGCTCAGTATTAACACTTAATAGTAACTCTCAAGTTGAAGTGATTTATAGCCAGAGTAAACGAGTCATCATTTTATCGAGGGGAGAAGCGCATTTCGATGTTATATCTGATCCTAACAGGCCATTTGAAGTTTATGCAGGGAATCGAATGGTCAAGGCGGTAGGCACTGCTTTTTCGGTGTATCGTTTAAAAAACAATATTGAAGTGTTGGTCACTGAGGGGAAAGTTGATCTTGCGATTATTGAGTCGACTTTGCTTTTAAAACCCGAATCATTGTCTGTAAATAGCGAACATGAAAATCAAAATTTAACGACTAACGCGATAGAAAATAAAGTTACCGTTATTGCATCTTTGGAAGCAGGGCAAAGTATTTCCATTGCTATCAGTTCTGACAGTTTGGACACTCCAGTAGTGGAATATGCGCAGGGAGACTTGGTTCGCAAGCTGTCTTGGTTAGATGGCCGCTTGGTGTTTGCTGGAGAATCATTAGAAGAAGTGGTAGCCGAGGTGAGTCGACATACACCACTATTAATCGAAGTGACGGATCCAGAACTTAGAAAATTGCGGATCGGAGGGCAATTTCAAGTGGGAGAAACCGATGCTTTGTTCGATGTGTTAGAATCCGGTTTTGGTGTTAAAATCACGAGAATAAATAAGGGGCATGTGCAGTTAAATGCAAAATAGTTGCAAAAAAACATGAAAATTATAAATACGGGTAGCGGGTTTTCGTTGTTCGTTAGTTATATCTCCAAGAATGCTGCAAGAAGTTTTTATTTATCGACTTTAAAGAACTTTAGAAGAGTGTTGTGTTGTGGATGTTTATTGATTTTTTCTGCGATGGGTATTGCGAGTGAACAAAAAAAGTATCAGTTCGACATACCTCAACAACCGTTAGCGAAGTCTTTAAATGAATTGTCAGACTATACTAAAACACTGGTGCTGTTTCCTTACGACTTAGTTGAAAAACGTCAAGGCAACGCTGTAAAAGGTCAATTCACTTTGGTTCAAGCAATAGACCAATTGTTACTCCATACGGGACTGTTTGGTGGCATTTCTAAAAAAGAAGTTATGATGATTAGTGAACAGCAAACTTTATTACATAAAAATACACATAATAA
The DNA here is from genome assembly GCA_051276225.1 of Flavobacteriales bacterium. GTDB lineage: Bacteria > Pseudomonadota > Gammaproteobacteria > Enterobacterales > Alteromonadaceae > Paraglaciecola. The sequence goes on along the minus strand of JBNMPD010000091.1, from coordinate 8,796 downwards.
TAATAGGAACAAAACCATGAAAACAAAAAAAAGTATATTAGCTACCACATTAGCATTTTTATTTTCAGGAGTAACCGTCTCAGGTAGTGCCTTGGCACAAGACGCACCTCAACAAAATAAAGAAGAACAAGCTGAAGTTATTTCTATACTAGGAACACGCGGAGCACCCAGAACGGTCACTGATTCACCAGTGGCGATAGACGTATTTTCTGGAGAAGAATTCACAGCAAATGGTAATACTGCTGATATAACGGATAACCTTAAATCCCTTGTACCTTCTTTTACTGCAACACCTGCAACTGGAGACGGTAGTGCTTTTATCCGCCCGACTTCTTTACGTGGTATGGCACCAGATCAAACACTTGTTCTGGTTAACGGTAAACGTCGTCACCGTTCTTCATTGGTACAATTTTTCGCGCCAGCCGCTGGAAACGGTGCCCATGGTGTTGACATTGGAATGATCCCTAGTATTGCTCTAAAAAATGTTGAAGTACTGAGAGACGGTGCTGCTGCCCAATATGGCTCAGATGCCATTGCTGGGGTAATGAACTTTCAACTGAAAGATGCTAGTGAAGGCGGCAGTGTAGTGGCTCAATTCGGTGAGTTTTATGAAGGCGAACAAAGCTTTATAGTAGGAGCCAATGCAGGTTTTGCTTTAGGCACGGATGGCTTTTTTAACATCAGTTTTGAAACCAATGATAACGAAGCTCTTTCTCGTGGTGTTCAACGTCCCGACGCACAACAGTTAATTGATGACGGTGTTCAAGGTGTAGGTTCGGATTCACCCTTTGGAGATGAACCTTTTGCACAAACTTGGGGTCGTCCAGAAACAAGTGGTACTCGTGTAGCATTTAACTCAGGTTACGAAATAAGTAATACCGCCGAGTTATATATGCATGGTGGTTATGCTGACACAGATGGTCGCTATCGCTTTTTCTACAGAAACCCTGGACATAGCACACTCACTAACGTTGATGGTCTTCCGGCTGGATATACTCCTTACCTTGATGGTGCACAAAAAGACCTGAGCATTGTGGCTGGAGTTAAAGGCGAAACTAGCTCAGAGTTTACTTATAACTTCAGCGCCGGTTTAGGTAAAAACGAATTAGCTTATTACCTAAACAACACCGTTAACACGGGATTAATAGTTGATGGAAATCCGGGTCAAAGAGATTTTGATATGGGCGGTTACGAGCAAGAAGAAGTTAACTTAAATGCTGATTTTTCTATGCCTATAACAGATAATGTTTATCTTGGTTTTGGTGCAGAGTGGCGCGAAGAGACGTTTACTACAGTGGCAGGTGAAGCGGCAGCATTAGTCGGTGCCGGTCCAAGTGGTATGACAGCTGTAACTCCAGCCGACGCAGGTGAATTTAGTCGCGATAACATCGCTGTATATGCGGATGCTGAATTTAACGTATCAGACGACTTTTTAATCCAAACAGCATTAAGATACGAAGACTTCTCTGATTTTGGTAGCACTGTTAACGGTAAGCTTGCCGCTAGATACCATCTTAGTGATGATTTTGTAATGCGTGCTTCTTTGTCTACAGGCTTCCATGCACCTACACCAGGTCAAGCTAATGTTAGTACCATTATTACCACCTTTGACGGTTCAACTGGCTTACAAGTCGAAGAAGGCTTATTACGTCCTACTAACCCAGTTGCCATTGAAAATGGGGCAAAACCTTTAAAAGAAGAAGAATCACAAAGCTTCAGTTTAGGTCTTACCTTTAGTGGTTTTGAAAATGGTAATTTAGCCATGGATCTTTATAAAACGAATGTTGATGACCGCATCTATCGTACTGGTGATATTGCTTTAGAAGCAGGGGGTTCTGTATCGTTTTTCACCAATGCACTTGATGTAGAACATCAAGGTATTGACGTGGTATACACCACTTCAATTGACTGGGGTAATGCATTAAATACTAAGTATACTTTTGCTTATAATCACAACACTATTGATGTGGTAGGTCAGTCAATGGTGAATGGTGTTTTTCCGGTCAGTGATTCTTCTATAGAAGACATCGAAAATAATTACCCAGAAAATCGCTTTGTTGCTACTGCTGTAACAGATTTTTCTGAAAATTATCAATTAATGTTACGAGCCAATTTTTACGGCGAACATTATGATGAGCGTGGCACAATTGATAATGAAAGTTCACCAAGTGCTCTAGTTGATTCAGTTATGTTTTTCGATATGGAATTGAATTATTTTGCAACAGAAGATCTTACTCTAACGGTAGGCGCCTCAAATATTTTTAACGAGTATGTTAAAGAAATTGGTGCTGACAATGCCAACCGTTTAAGTGTAGGCCTTCAGTACCCACGAAGAACTCCTGCTAACTACGAAGGTGGTTCTTGGTATTTACGTGCTAAATACCAATTCTAACGTTTAGAAAATAAGCTTCAGGTCATATACCGGCCTAAGGCTGCATTTTATATCTGTTAGCTTAGTATCAAAACGACCTAGTGTAATCGAAAGATTAAATTAGGTCGTTTTTTTGTTTAATGGACTTGGAATTAGAAAATATTCTAATTTATGGGATAAGGTTATTTCAAAAAACTAAGGTTAAAAAGGTAACGTATTATCTGCTCAGTTCACATTTTTAATCATATTTATTCTTGTATTAACTCTCAAAAAGCAGTTAAAACTATTAGCTAAGCAATACACCTGTGCTCGCACTTATCTCATCAAAGCTTTGGCGATGACAAAACTGGTTTTGAAGTCATCCATTAAGCATAAAGATTAATTGAAGCCGTAACATTACATTAATCACGATGTTTTTCGCTGATGCAAATGCAAATACAATTACAATTATATTTTCAAACTGACACGTCAGCGTGGCTGAATAAACACCGCAAACTAGCTATTGTAGAAACGAATTTTCGACTTTAGCTGAATGACTAATTATTGAAGTTATAGACATTAAGGCTATGAACATTGAGGTTTCAATTTGCCTGCTCTTTCAAGTGTTGTAGCTGTTTTCACAAATGCGACTGCAGCAGGAGATAAATGATGCATATTCTGCATTGCCAAACCTATTTCTCTTTTCACAATAGGAAGCATAGGTTTGATTAAGTAGGCGCCCAGTTTGCCTTCAAGTTCACTTGGGATGGCTAGCTCTGCTGTAATTGACACACCAGCACCAGAGGACACCATGGATAGCATACTCATTATCTGAACATTGTTATACAGGATGTTTTGCTCAAACTTAGACTGTTTAAACAGTTCACTTACTATTTTTCCAGTTGTGCCTTCCGTCAAAATAAAGGGATATTCACGTAATTCTTCTAAATTCACTTGAGTTTTGGCAGCTAATGGGTGATTAACTGGCAGTACTACCGACAGCTTATCGGTGGTTAAGTAGATGTGATCTAATTCTGATTCAGGCAAAATAACACACCCTAAATCTACCTTACGATCCGCGATCCATTGTTTGACTCGATGATCTTCACCTTCTTCTACGTACACTTTGATATTAGGATAACGAATACGGTATTCGGATAAAATTATCGGTAACAATTTGGCAGAGAAAGAAGGGCCGAACGAGCCTATTTTTAATACTCCTTGTTGAACACTTTTTGTTTCATTAGCAGTATGTTTTATGGACTCAAACAACCCCAGTATTGAGTGTGCTTTTGCTAAGATATTAGACCCAACTTCAGTCAAAACAATCTCGGCTTTACCTCTGAAAAACAAATCAACACCTAAATCTTTTTCTATTGATTTTATGGCGTGAGAAACCGCAGATTGACTAATGCCCAGCATCAATGCTGCAGTGGTAAAGCTGTTTACTTGGGCAACAGTAACAAAAGCATGAAGCTGTGCTGAGGTCATGAGTAATTGCTCATTGTACTATGTATGTTGATTAGAACTATAAATGGCATACTCACATAAAAACAGGACTTATTTCATTATGTATCGTCAAATTTCACCTTCAAGTACTTTGTTGTTGAATGAACAATCTGCCGCGATTGAAAAAAATGGTAGGCAGGTATTTCGTTTTGGCTTTGGACAATCGCCATTCCCGATTTCAGATGTGCTAAAAAAAGCACTAATAGATCATGCTCATCGCAAAGAATATACTCAGGTGCAAGGTTTGCAAATGTTACGAAATAAAGTGGCTGAATATCACTCCGCTTTTGAAAAACGTGCAATTGTCGAAGATCAAATTTTTGTGGCGCCTGGTTCAAAATCGCTGCTGTATACTATTATGTGCGCCTACACTGATGCAGCAGTGCTTATACCTGCCCCTGCATGGGTATCTTATGCGCCACAGGCAGAATTAATAGGCCATGCCACCTACATGATGCAAACCAGTTTTGCACAACGCTACAGAATAACCCCTGACACTCTAGAAAAGTCCTTATCTGAAGCGTCACAAAACTATCAAAGTTTACTGGTCGTTTTAAACTCTCCTGGTAATCCAGATGGGTTATGTTACACCGCGAGTGAGTTGCAGGCGTTAGCAATAGTATTAGAGAAATACCAAGCAAAAGTGATATCGGATGAAATATATGCCCCACTGCAACACGATAATCAGCATGTCAGCATCGCCAAGTATTACCCAAAAGGAACCTTTGTTACCTCAGGTTTATCTAAATGGGCTGGAGCAGGAGGGTGGCGTTTGGGTATTGCTATTTTGCCAGAAGATTGTGATAGCCAATTAAAAGACGCAATGCTAGGGATCGCATCTGAGACTTATTCTTGTGCCTCTTCTCCTATTCAGTATGCTGCCATAACAGCTTATTCAGATAATGTGACGATGAGACAATACGTGCAGCATCAAAGAACAATTCTCAAAGCCATAGGTTTGTATATTCATAAAGCCGTAATTGATGCAGGTTTACATGCTCACGCCCCTGAGGGGGGATTTTATCTTTTGCTTGATTTCACTACTTATCGACACCCACTAAAAGCTATCGGACTTTCTACTGATACAGAAATCTGTAAAAAAGTGTTGCAAGACGCAGGTGTTGCATTGTTACCGGGTATATCGTTTGGTCTTCCACCAGAGGCTCTGTGTGCACGCCTCGCTTATGTCGATTTTGATGGTACACAGGCGCTGCAAGATATCAGTAAAAGTGAATGGTCAGAAACGCTGACCATTAAACATGCGCAGAAGATGCTAGAAGGTATAGAAAGTTTAGGACGTTATCTGAAGCAGATAGAGCAAGACAACTAGTATTTAATTGTTGCTGCTTTTATCAGCCAACAATTAAATAGGTAATTTATATTCTCTATTCTATGAAAATACACAGTTATCATAACTAATATTGAGTAGGTATAACCCCAAAATATTGGGTTAATACCTACTGTAATTTTAAACGCTCAACTAATTCAAAACTCTTTCATTATCCAAAGCCTGCTTAGCTTGACTTTTAATCTGTTCAGCTAGATCCAAGGGTAATCCTAAAGCACCGGCCAGCTTATTTAAATAGTTATGTTCAGCTGGGTTATCTAAGTCAATCGTCAAACAAGAGGCTAAATACACTTCAGATTTCTGCTCCATGCCTTGTGCGCCGTGAGCTAATTCCTCTACATAAATGGGTTGTCTGAGCAGGTCAAAGACCAAACCTTTGATTTCACTACTCAAAGACATCTGTTCTACTGCATCGAAAATACGTTTTTGCTCTACTTCATCAATGTGTCCGTCAGACTTAGCGGCAGCAATCATGGCTTTTATTAAGGTAAGCTGGAAGTCTTGCGAAATCTCTGTTGATGTCGCCTGGTCACCTGAGTAGTGAAGTGGCGGTGTAGTGCTTTGTAGAGACGATTGCTGATTGTTTTGTTGCCAATTTTTATAAGCTTTAAAAGCGATACCTCCAATTAAAGCAGCACCACCAACTGTGGCGGCTTTACCAGCAAACTTTCTTCCTTTTTTACTTCCTACTAAAAGACCCATTACGCCACCGGCCGCAGCACCACCCATTAAGCCAGAAGTAAGGCCACTGCTTTTGGTGTTTTGACGAGTTGAGGAATGACCAGTGCTCGAGCCAGTAAACTGATTTAACAAGTTTTGAAAATTCATGTGGCAACATCCTTAAATATGAGTATTGAGCTAAGTATTAAATACTAGTACTTGGCCCCCCTTGAAAACCCATGGTATTGACTACTAATGCACAGTAAAAGTCGTATTTTATTTAAGTAATGCTCGAAAATAACGATGCATATGCTTTAATCAAATGACACAAGAAAATTATTCAAGGTTAACCATAAAAGATGCTTAAAAGACGTCGATATATTTTTATGCAAATAAAAATGTGCGAGCCGTATCACAAATTGCTGCCACTGCTGGGTGTTTAACTTTTCGCTCAGCGGTAATCGCATAAAACGTTTGTTTAATTGCTTCGACCTTGCCAACGATTTCTACGTTAAAGTTAAAACATACTTCCTCTGAAATAATGGTTGGCATAAAAAATATTCCTAGCCCTGCTTGTCCAAAAGATTTCATTAAGGCGCTGTCATCAAACTGGCCACGTATATTGGGGTATATTTGTTGTTCTTCTAACCAGTAATCCACTGAGCGGCGTATGGCATATTGCGATGTTGGCAACAACATGGGCGCATGATTAAGAGAATGGGGAAAACCTGGTCTATATTTTTCTGCCAATGTTTTGGTAGCAAAAAATGTCAAACTACTTTCGCCTAGCTTGTGATTATATGCCTTGATGCTTAAAGACCCAGTCAAAGGTGTATCGCTAAGCACCATATCTACTTTATGGATGGCCAAATCAGCTAGGATATTTTCGACTGGCCCTTCACGGCTTGTTAGGCTGATGTCTTGATCAATTTGTAATCCTGGTTCAATGATTTTTTGTACAATTGTTTTTGGTAACGCACTGGCAGCACTGACTATAAACTCAGATGGCCCTATTTGAGGGTTGCCGCGTAAGACATCTCCCAACTCTCTGCCCAAATCAAAAATTTCATCTGCATAACTCAGCACTAAACGTCCTGTTTCGGTTAGACGTAATCCGCGGCCTTCTCTAGAAAATAGCCTATTCCCAATACTATCCTCTAACAGTGATAGTTGGCCACTTATGGTCTGAGGAGTGATATGTAACTTTTCACTTGCTTTAGCAATGCTACCTTCATGAGCTACCATCCAAAAGTAATGCAAGTGTTTATAATTAAAGTTAACCGCCATTTTTATACCTCAGCAATAAAGTTTAGTCATCGATTTAAACGATGTTTTGATAAATAATAAACGAATTTTTCTTTGTATTGTATGTTGCTAGATTAATTTAGCAACATACATTTATTACTTCATATCATTGTGAGGTGATGATCACATTATCGTAATCGAGAGGATTTCTTTATGTTAGTTCATATTCAATCTAGACATTTTTCTTTATCCGCAGCCCTAAATAAGTATGTAAAAACTAAGTTGCAAGTCATGATGGGTAGATATGAAGCGAAGATTATTAGTCTTAACGTTAGTCTATTTGACATTAACGGTCCTAAAGGAGGCGAAGATAAATGTTGTAAAATTATCGTTAAGATAAACGGTACTAGTTCGATCGTGGTGCAAGAAACTGCTGCAGACTTATACGATGCAATTAATACCTGCTCACGTCGAGCGAGAAGGGCGGTTAAACGCCAATTAAGTGTTCATATTAGAACAAGAACAAAAATCAACGATGTTTTACTACCAACCGACGAAGCCCTCGATTTACAGAATACGACGTATTAGCCGCACAATTGTGAGACGCTTGTGTCAACTGCGTCGAGAGCGCCCTCTAAATATCCTGGATCAAGCTTCGCAAATTCACTACCAATAAAATGTAAGTGAAGTTTACTCAGCTCTTGTTGATGATTTGAGATTGAAAATTCTGGATGTTGAGAGGATTCAAGTCTATCGTATGCAGTGCAAGTGAATTGATCAACTGCCCAATCCTTATAATAACATTCGATAAAATTGTTGGCATCGGAACCATAACAATTTACAAGTTGTGCTAAACAGGCCTCTATTAATTGTTGTTCTGTCATTTGGCTTCTGCGAGATGCAGGCCAGCCAATAAAACCGAATAAGCCATGGCTTTGATGAATGTCAGTTGATGCATCATGTACTTCAACCATTGGCCCTGTTTGACTAAATATTTGCCCTGATAGTCCTCGTTCACGCCAAAATGGTGTGGTGTATGTCACTACAAATTTAGCTTGCCCAGCCATCCAAGTTTGTGATTTTTGAAGGCTATTTAATAACATTCCTGATATCCACTGCTTATTGGCAAGATATGGAGCGATGATCCTTGGTGGCATAGCCAACATTAATTCGTCGGCACTAAAATATTGTTCAACGCCATTGTGCGAGACTGATAATTGCCACAAGTTTGATTGCCGTTCAATATGAGTTAACGCATGGTTAAGTTGAATCTTGTTTTGATCAACGGTATTTTGTAAAGCAGAGAGTAAAGTCTGGCTACCGCCTTTTATTTTGAACAACTGCAGGCCACCCGGGTCTTCGATGCGTTTGGGTGTTTGATGTAAGGACGTTTGATAAAGTACATCTCCGGTTGAATACTGTTCAAAAAGAGAAATGCCAAGTTGTGTGGTTAAACGTTGTATCTTTTTTTGATGAGGAAAGATCCACGCAGGACCTAAATCAAAGTGGTGATCTGTGTTTGATTTATTTTGAGCACCTAAAATGCGCCCTCCCAACCTAGACTGAGCTTCAAGAAGTACAAAAGGAATATGTTGCTGTTCGAGTAAGTATGCAGCGTACAAGCCGGCTAAACCGCCTCCTATTATAATAACTTTCTTATATTTCAAATAATGTCCTAAAAAAA
>JBNMPD010000090.1:0-11885 GCA_051276225.1 Flavobacteriales bacterium | reverse complement strand
TACGCAGATTTTAGCGTTCAGGTACTGGCTGCTATGGACAAGAAAAATATGGATGAACAGAGTTTTGAGGCCATTGTTGACTCAATCACCACTATTGTACTGAAAGGTTGCGGAGTAAAAGCGTTGACTCAATCACCACTATTGTACTGAAAGGTTGCGGAGTAAAAGCGTTGAAACATTCTGATGCCATTCTTTAATAAAAGCGCTTTATAAGAGGCGTCAAATAAATAGCTGTGAAAACATGCGAAGGCCTGTAATGAGTAATACCATAGCAAATACTTTTTTAAGGAGATTGGGGTTCATCATGCTGGCTAACTTAGCACCTATTGGCGCAAACATAACCGTAAGTGGCACAATACAAACAAAACCTAATAAGTTAACTAAGCCATAAGTACCAAAGGGCGCATCACTTGGTGTGGCACCGAATATCAGCATAGTAATAGCAGCGGGGAAAGAGATGATTAAGCCAATACCAGCGGCAGTGCCTACTGCTTTATGTGCAGGATAACGGTAAGCTGAAAGAATTGGCACACTAAACGTACCACCGCCTATTCCAACCATAGCGCTAAAGAAACCAATACAACTGGCAATTATCCTTTGAGCCCATTTATTAGGTAATGAGTCAGTAACCGCTGCGTTTCCTACTCGAAATAACATATTGAGAGCGGATAAAGTGGCCACCACACCAAATAATACCGTTAGCCATTGGCCCCCATATTCGGTGACTAACACACTACCAATAACGACCCCAATCAAGATATACATCCCCCAGGATTTAAGCAGGTTAAAGTCAACGTTACCTTTATGATAATGAGACCTAATTGAGCTCAATGAAGTAGGCACAATCGTTGCCAACGACGTCGCAGTAGCAATTAACATGGCACTTTGCGCCGATACACCAAAGTTCTGAAATAGAAAATACAACACTGGCACAATGACTATGCCACCACCGACACCTAACAAACCTGCTAACAATCCAGCAACAACGCCCGTTGTTATTAGTGCCAAAATGGTTGGCAGATTGCCAACTACAACATCCATAATATTCTCTTAAGTTAGTAACTTTATGCAGTAGGTTATGCTGTCACTCACAACGTAGCAGCGAACGCTTTGCCATCGCTGCGGGGATCCGTTGCTGCGGCAACAGAATTATCAGGTCTTAATACCACGGCGCCAGCATGGCCCATTAATTCATTACATGCTGCAACACTAACAACTTCATGACCTTTAGTGCCTAACTCATGAATAACACGTTGTGATATATCTTCTTCAATCCTCACGTTATTGCATTTGTCACCCCAAGAACGACCCAATAACCAACGGCTTTCAGCTATCGCTTTAGACAGGGTTTGATGACGATAAACAAAACGACTAAACACTGCCGCCTGAGTCTGTGGCTGTCCTTCTCCGCCCATAGATCCATAACTCAAACGTCTGCCATCTTTAAGTTCAGCAAAAGCAGGGTTTAGAGTATTAAAAGGTTTTAAACCAGGTTTCAGTTGTTGTAGATGATCAGGTTGTAAACTAAATGAGGTGCCTCGATTATTCCAAACAATGCCTGTTTGTGGCGACACAACACCACTACCAAATTCCCAATAAATACTTTGAATATAGCTGACCATTCTGCCTTCTTGATCGCAGGCACCCATCCAGACTGTATCACCTAGTTTGGCGATATGTGGCCAAGGTAAAGCTTTATTTAAACGCACTTTTTTTGCTAGCTGATTTAACTGCTTTTCCTGCAAATAGTGTTCTAAAGGCATGGCTAAACGAGAAGCATCGGTCAGAACCGCATCTCGCACTATAAAGGCTTGTTTAGTACATTCAAGCAACAGGTGAATAAAGTCAGTCTCAGTCGTTGCCTGATGCTGCACTTTATCGAATAAAGCTAGGATAATAAGCGATGCAATTCCTTGAGTGGGTGCCGGCAAGTTATATAATTTGCCGGCAGAAGTATTCACACTCAAAGGCACGACTTGCTGTGCTTGGAAATTATTAAAATCATGTAATTGGATAGGGGAACCTACAGCGGCTAAATCTTCTGCCAACATCTTTGCAATGTCACCCTGATAGAAATCATCGAGTCCATTATTAACTAAAGTCTTTAATGTTTGGGCAATTTTGGGCAGTTTTAGAATTTTGCCTTTTCGTAAACTTTTACCTTTGATCAAAAATTGCTCAAAGTTGTCTAACTTATGTAAATCATCAAAGGTTTTTTCACTGGCGTTTTGCAAACTCTGAGTTACTTCAATGCCCCATTCTGCTTGCCCTATGGCAGGAGATAATAATTGCTCTAATGATAACTTTGGTTGCCAACTATGACTAATATCTAATGCTTTTTTCCAACCTGCAACGGCGCCTGCCATATTTAGACAAGCACGTGGGCCGCGGCTCTCTATTTCTTTTTGTCCAGTATAAAAATCAAGGTTGGCTTTTTGTGCTGCAGTTCCACTTGCGTCTATACCAATAGGCGGTTTACCGGGTTCACTGATTAACCAAAAGCCATCGCCGCCTAAACTATTCATGTGTGGATAAACAACCGATATTGAAGCTGCCGCAGCGACCATCGCTTCTATGGCAGTTCCACCCTGCTGTAAAATATTTTGCCCAGCCTGACTGGCTGCATAATGAGGAGCGGTAAAGGCAATAGATTTTGCTGCAATACTCAAACTTGCGTTTCCTTTGATGTGTTTGTAATGCTTAATAATGCGCGATTCTCTGCTCATTTACCAATATTTACGTCTGTTAGATACCCTGACAACATTTAATGGACAAGTGAATTTTAAGCATAACCATAAGATTGTGATGTTATTAATTTACAATGAGGTGTTATTGGTAAAAAGTTATCAACTGTGTTTAATCTGTCCATAATTAATTGATTTTGTGATAAATAAACAAAGGCTTAAATGTTATTTTTGCTAAGATATCATTCTTCATTAACGATAAATGATTAGATTTAAGTGTTCATTTGAGTGTTATCAATTCAGCTGTTAAATCTTGTTGGCCTTCTATGTTAGATAATATTCCTTCTTATGAACTACACCAAATGAAAGTAGTGGTGTTAACAGGTGCAGGTATTTCTGCTGAATCTGGGTTGAAGACCTTTAGAGATAATAATGGCTTATGGGAAGATCACAGTATTCAAGATGTAGCTACGCCCGAGGGGTTTGAGCGTGATGCAGAGTTAGTTTATCGATTCTACAATCAAAGACGGCGTCAATTACTGAGTCCAGAAGTGCAACCAAATAAAGCCCATCTAGCGTTAGCAACATTAGAAAAGGCATTAGCAAATAATTTTACTCTGATCACCCAAAATGTAGATAACTTACATCAAAGAGCAGGTAACAAAAATGTGCTCCATATGCACGGCAGTTTGTTATCTGCTAGATGTTTAACTTCGAATGATTGCAGCGATATATCCACAGATTTAGGTCGCAGCAACCAGTGTGTTTGCTGTCAGCCCTCAAGTATTATGCGTCCAGATATTGTCTGGTTTGGTGAAATGCCAAAATATATGCCTCAGATTGATGAGCTTTTGTGTAACGCTGATCTGTTCGTTTCTATTGGCACTTCTGGTACGATTTACCCAGCAGCAGGTTTTGTTAGTCAAGCAAATCACTATGGCGCTTACAGCATAGAATTAAATTTAGAGCCGAGTTCAGGTCAGAATAAATTCGCTGAAAAACATTATGGGCTGGCAACTGAATTAGTCACTCAATTTGTTGATACATTACTAAAAGGTCTTAAAATTGATTGAATACGTACAACAATACTGGGTAGAATTTTTAACTATTGCCAGTGTGCATTTGTTGGCTGTTGCTAGTCCTGGACCAGACTTCGCCATAGTTTTAAAACACAGTATTAGTTTTGGACGCAGAGCCGCTATTATTACCAGCATAGGCGTTGGAGTAGGCATTTTAATCCATGTTGCTTATTCTTTATTAGGTATTGGCATTCTGATTAAAACAACACCTGTGCTATTTCAAATATTTAGTTATGTTGCTGGTGCCTATCTATTGTATTTAGGCTGGGGTGCGATAAGAAGTTCCGCGCCTGAAAACCTAAATAATGTAGACGTTGTGAAAGTGCAACAACGTATTTCTGACAACAAGGCATTTATGGTGGGATTTTTAACTAATGGTCTTAACCCAAAAGCTACATTGTTCTTTTTGTCGGTATTTGCGGTGGTTGTATCTCCAAACACGCCCGATGTAATTAAGCTTGCATATGGTTTATATTTGGCTGTGGCTACCGGTATCTGGTTTTGTGTGTTGTCATTGTTTTTAAGCTCTCAAAAAGTAACACAATTTATTGGTAAAAAGGGTTACTGGTTTGATAGGGTAATGGGTGTAGTTTTGATTTTATTGGCGATAAAATTAGTTATACCTGTATAGTTCGCCTTTATAAAGTAACGCAATAGAGAACGTTAAGTAGGAATCTAAGTGGAACAAAAAAAGCAGTTTAAAACAGAGGGTGGTAGCGTTGAGAAGTCTCTAAAGGGCGAAACCCAATTAGACCTAAAAGCGATTGCCAAAGAAGCATGGGATTTATCAAAAAATACTAAAACAGCCGTTTTGCACGGAGTGTTACTACTATTTTTTATTGCCATAATATTTGCTTGGGCATTGCAATCAATATTCGGCATAACCGATTTAAGCGTTGTGCCTCCACAAATGATGATTTCACTAAAAGTCGCAGGCATTATTGTCACGACACCTATTGTAGCCACTATGTTTTTATTGGGTATTTCACATAGTGTTGGGGTCAAACCAAGATTTTTATCCATTCTAAAAAAAGTGTTGGGGTCTGTGTTAGTCATTTTGCTTGCGCTGTTATTAGCTGCGATGTCAGATTTAGGGTCACTTGTAGGTTCTCAAGTTAATGTTTTGTCAGGTTTGGCGGTTTTATTTTATATCAACCTTGCTACAGGTTTCTCAATCATGTTGTTGGTTGAAAAAAAGCTGGCTCCTAGCCAATGTGTGGTTCAGTCATTAAAAGTATTTCACAAATATTGGATGCCACTTTCTATGTTTTATCTAGCATATTATTGTTGTTTAATTCTAGGTGCCTTGTCATTGGGTTTTGCTTATATCTGGATAATTCCTTTTTTCATTAATATGAAAGGTATTTTATATCGTGAATTATTTGGCGTTAAAGTACGTGATGTGAATAATAAACCTAATCAAGATGAGGCCGTATTTCATGCTTAGTTTAGTGAAAACATTGGTTGTAACCATCGTTATTATTATCAGCACCGTGACTTTAATTATTTTTCTTCAGCAATTAAAAACCAAAGATATTACCGAGGATATTATTAGCCTTGAAGGCATGCACGTAGCGAGACTAGATAACAGTACCAAAGACGTTCCGAGTTTTTCTGGCTACGCTGATGTGATTGAAAAAAAACGAGCATTCTTCGCTTATTTACAACCTGAGATTCAAAGACAAAATAAAATTGTTATAAAAGAACGTCAGATGGTGTTTGCGTTACAAGCCGTGCTCTTGCAACAAAAAGTGTTTAATGAACATCAACAAAAAGTATTCAATAAGCTAATAGCAAAATATCAGTTTTCAGGTGATAAGGAGTTATCTTTAGAACTTACTTTAGCAATGTTGATAAGAAGAGTTGATACCATTCCAGAAGCGCTTATTTTGGTGCAAGCTGCGAATGAATCTGGCTGGGGAGTTTCAAGGTTTGCCCAACAGGGATACAATTTTTTTGGGCTATGGTGTTTTAAAAAAGGCTGTGGTTTTGTTCCCAGACAACGTGATGAAGATGCAGAGCATGAAGTTGCAAAGTTTAGGGATTTATCACATGCCATTATGACCTACATACGTAATCTTAATCGTCATTATGCTTATAAAGACTTAAGAGTGATAAGAGAAAATTTAAGGCAGGAGGATAAACTTGTTACTGCAAAAGCATTAGCTTCAGGTCTATCAAGTTATTCTGAGCGGGGTCAGGCATATATTGATGAGCTAATTAGCATGTTACGGGTAAATAAAATATACATGGATATACCGGGTTGAAATCAATAATTCTTATTTTATGGCTTATATTTATAAGTTCAGATCTTGCTGCAGAAACATTAGATGTGGAGTATTCAAGCTTCTACAGCCACGTTAAAAAACTTGATGATCCAGATACAGACGCATTAAGGTTTGCCTTCGGTTTTATGCATATTGCTGAGAAACGTTTGTGTCACATCAGCAACGCACAAATAACGACTCAAAAACAAATACTCGCCTTAACGCTAGAAAATAATAATCGCTTTACTGTACCTACAGATAAAATTCTAAAAATGGCAAGAGCCAAGGTAATTATCGAATTAGATGATCAGGCTAATCAATGTGACATGTCGGTGCAGTTAGAAACCTTGCCTAGCTTTTTGAAAACACAATACAGCTATGATGAATTACTAGCATTGTTTGATCAGTATCAGGCATTTTTCGAAGAAATGGGCGGTTTTTTGTCTTTTATGATGCCTGCACCACAAGGTTTATTATTTCATTTTGATGAAGCTGTAGAGTTACCAGAAAATTTGCAAACTTTAGTTGATAAAAAAGGTGCATTAGCATTAAACAAAACATGGCTGATGCAGAAAAAAGGCTTGGCATTGCCTATTAAACCGTTACGCATAACTGCAATTGTTGAGAAGTAATTAAATCAAT
Organism: Flavobacteriales bacterium; assembly: GCA_051276225.1. Classification (GTDB taxonomy): domain Bacteria; phylum Pseudomonadota; class Gammaproteobacteria; order Enterobacterales; family Alteromonadaceae; genus Paraglaciecola. The sequence continues at coordinate 5,213 of JBNMPD010000090.1, read as the reverse complement.
AAGTGAGTGAATTGAGACCCAGACACATATGCAGGGCGATAGTCTTAGCCTGCATATGTATCTGATAAGTCTTACATTATCCTAGAAAACAAACGCCTACTTCCACCTTTACTGCGATTTCGACGCATGTTAGACCGAAGCTCTGTTCTCTTGCTCTCCAACCAACTGTCGCGATTCACATTGGCTTCGTCACCACGGCGGTTTTCTTCGGTTGTTCTGTATTTACAGAATTGTTTATAGGCCGTCAAATCTTGTGACAACTCTTGGATCACTAATTCGATCATGATGGCATCATCTACAAAACCTAAACCTGGAATATTGTCAGGAACTAAATCTTCTGGCTCACTAAAATAGGCTAGAGAAGTTAAAATTTCATTTTTTTCATCTTCAGGCATTTGCCATTCTGAATCTTCTAGAGCGGATATAAGGGTTTCTAGGGATTCCATTCTGTGTTTAACAAAGTCAGGCAAACTAGCCTGTTCCATTTCCGCGCAGACCGCACGCGCTTTCTTTAAAACTTCAGCCGGTGGATATTTACTGGCTTTTTGCATAGCTGCTTTCATCATTGAACGAAAATGATCTAGGTCACTGTCAGACAGTTCGAAACTAATTTGAATGGGCATTTTGGCAATCCTTGTTTTGTTATTAGGTCTCTACCTTAATGAGCAGCCGCGAGTCTGTCAATTGCGCTGTTTAAATATCACACTTATTCAGACCCTAATTGATACTTAATTTGGTCTGCAATTCGATGCACACTAGCCCGACCGTGTTCGATCAGTTCTTTTGCTCTATAAAACTCCATCATGCCAAAATCACGAAGTTGTGGTTCAATTAATATATCAGGTGGGTCGCCTGCTAAGCGAGAGCGGGTGACTCTTGCAGATAAAATATCTAATGAGCCTGTCATAGCGTTGATGATAGAAGGAGCAGGAGGCACCACTGTAGGCTCTTTAGAAACTGACTCTTGGTGTATTTGCTGCTCGACATTTGCAGGCTCTAGTACATCTAAACACTCCATATCTAAACATTCTTCATTTTTAACAGCGTCCTGTTCTGCAGGCTCAGCGTCTTTGTCTGAATCTGCGTCAGTACTTTTTTTAAACCATTGTTGAATTTGTTGATGACTACGTTTAAAAAAGTCGGAGGTCTTTTTTTGGTTATTCCCATGGTCAAACGGATTAGCAATTAAAGATTGAGGTCTAAAGTCTGCACTTAGGTTAACCGCAATGACAACATCAGCTCCTAACAATCTGCACATGTTAACTGGCACAGGGTTGACCACACCACCATCAACTAACCATCTATTTTTAAACAGCAGTGGTGGAAACAAGCCAGGAATAGCACAGGATGCTTTGACAGCTTCAATTACAGAACCGCTCAAAAAATTGACTTCCCGGCCACTGTATAAATCAGTGGCTACAGCTGCAAAAGGTTTATTTAATTCTTCAAAAGTTTCAAAGCTAAAATTTTCTTGTAGTGCTTGAAACACTTTTAGCCCACTCATCAACCCCCCTTTATGAAAACCTACCCCCATTAAAGCATACACTTGCCAATCTGTTAGGCTTTCAACCCATTCGGCTAACTCTGGTAACTTTCCCGACGCATATGAGGCACCCACATATGAACCAATGGAGCACCCAGATACAATATCTATATTGATATTCATTTCTTCCAGAGCTTGGATCACGCCAATATGTGCCCATCCACGAGCTGCGCCACTACCCAATGCTAAACCGATCTTCATTTATTTATTCCTTTATCCTAAATATTGATTATGGCCAGAGGTGTTGATAGAGGTGTGGCTTTATTCGACATAGTTGTATCTTGCGAAGTGAGGTCAGGGGGATCAAACCCAATATCACCGTTTTCGAACGGTATTGATTGGGTTTTTAAACCGATAAAATCAAATTGACCGGTATCAGCTAAGTGCGAAGGTACCACATTTTGTAAGGCTTTTGACATAGACTCTATTCTACCTGGAAAACGTTGTTGCCAGTCTTGCAACATACCCTTAATCACTTTTCTTTGTAGGTTTTCTTGGGAGCCACAAAGATTGCAAGGAATGATCGGAAATTCAAGGTGTTGCGAATAGGCGGCAATATCCTGTTCGGCGCAATAAGCCAAGGGTCGGATTACCATTTGTTTGCCATCATCACTGACTAATTTAGGTGGCATTGACTTTAACTGACCTCCATTAAACATGTTCAGAAATAGTGTCTCCAACATGTCATCTCTATGATGACCTAGTGCAATTTTAGTTGCTTTTAAACGTGTGGCGGTGTTGTATAAAATGCCTCGACGTAAACGAGAACATAATGCACAGGTTGTTTTACCCTCAGGTACTTTATCTATCACGATTGAATAAGTATCTTCTTCAACAACCTCAAAATCGACACCAAGCTGAGTCAAATATTCTGGTAATATATGTTCGGGGAATCCAGGCTGTTTCTGGTCTAAATTAACTGCAATAATACTAAAAGAAATGGGCGCTACCTTTTGCATATGTAACAGTACATCTAACATAGTGTAGCTATCCTTACCGCCAGATAAGCAGACCATCACTTTGTCGCCATCCTCAATCATATTAAAATCAGCTATCGCTTTGCCCGTGTTATGTCTAATGCGTTTTTGCAATTTATTGAAGCTTAAAGTATGTTTTTGATTAATACTGGATAATTGATTCATGAGTACTGCTTATGTTTATCGACTAAAGAGGTTGTAACCCTTGGGTTGTTAGGCAATTATACTTAAAAAATCTCCCTTTCTAAACTAAACCTTTGTTTATAGGATATGTTGTTTTTATGCGTTGTTTTTATGCCCTATAGTTTATCAATAAAAGATCTGTTTTTTACTTGGTCAAAGCAGAGTGATTTTGCCCTACGTATACCTGATTGGCAGGTAAAACCAGCAGAAAAAGTTTTTTTACATGGACGTTCAGGTGAAGGTAAGTCTACGTTACTCAATTTGATTTCTGGCATTGAAAGTCGTTACACAGGCAATATTCAAGTCTTAGGGCAAGATATGGCTGATTTAAGCCAAACCCAAAAAGATACGTTTAGAGCCAATAATATTGGCATCATATTTCAACAATTTAATCTATTGCCTTACTTCTCTGCAGAACAAAATATACTTTTGGCACAGCGATTTAGGAGTGTCAATCAGACACGTCAATCAGACCAGTTAGGCTCAATTTGTGATCGACTAGAATTAAGCCGTCATTTACTAAAACAAAAAGCCATTGAATTAAGTGTTGGTCAGCAGCAACGTGTAGCAGTGGCAAGAGCATTATATGGTTCGCCTGCGTTGATTATTGCCGACGAACCTACCTCGGCATTAGATACCCAAACCAGAGAACAATTTATCCAGCTACTTTTAGACTGTGCTCAATCCTCAACTGTTATATTTGTCAGTCATGATATGTCTTTAGCGTCACACTTTGATCAACAACTGGGTTTAGCACAATTGCAGCAAAAACGGAGTGATACCGATGTTATTTAAATTAGTGCTGGCGAGTTTATGGTCTCGGCGGGTTATGGCTATCCTAACGTGTACCTCAGTTGGCATCAGTATGCTGGTGCTCATTGGCGTTGAGCATATACGTGCTGAGGTAAAAAATAACTTTGAACGCACCATCTCGGGTGTCGACTTGATTGTGGGCAGTCGCACTAGCGGGATCAATTTATTACTGTATTCAGTGTTTAAAATTGGTAATCCTAGTAACAATCTTCAATGGAATAGTTACCAAAATATTGCTAATAAAAGCCAAGTGGCATGGTCGGTTCCACTTTCCATGGGTGATTCCCATCAAGGATTTTCTGTCATTGGTACCACAGATGACTATTTTAAATATTTTAAGTATGCCGACAAACAAAATATTTCTTTCGCACGAGGAGAACTTTTTAAACGTTTATATGAAGTAGTGTTAGGGGCCGATGTGGCTAAAAATTTGGGATATAACCTTAATCAATCTTTAGTTATGTCTCATGGCACAGGAAAAGTCAGCTTTACACATCACGACAATCATCCTTTTAAGGTGGTAGGTATATTGAAGCCCACTGGCACTCCCGCTGATCAATCTTTGTATATTCCCTTACAAAGCATCGATATCCTTCATCAAACAGGTCATGTTCATGATGAACTTTTATCGGAAGTGCCACTAGGAAAAAAATATCAACCACAGCTCAGTGCTTTTTTGTTAGGCAGTAAAAGTAAAATTGCGATTTTGGGATTGCAGCGAGATATTAACCAATATGCACAAGAGCCTCTTAGCGCAATTCTACCTGTTTTGGCGCTGCGTGAATTATGGAAAATTGTGGGTGCGGTCGAAATTAGCTTAAGGGTCATATCCTGGCTGATTTTAGTTACGGCATTGATTTGTATGACCACCATGTTATTAGCTTCAATGAAAGAGCGGGAAAAGGAACTTGCAGTGTTACGAGCATTGGGAGCTAAAGCTCATATCATTATTTTATTGATTGGCGCTGAATCCCTATTTCTGACATTACTGGGTGCAATAGCAGGTTATTTATTAGTGACCATAGCCCTATTAATTGGGCAACCATTGCTCGAACAGCACTTTGCCTTATATATCAGCCCTTATGCGAACCTAGTTGCCGTAGGGGTATTCTTTTTAATAGCTGCTGTTGCAGCCATTTTATTGTCTTTTATTCCTGCAATAGTCGCTTATAAAAAATCATTACTGAGTGGTCTAAAACAATAGATTCTTGTGAGTTATGCTTAATATTTGACTGGTGATACAAAACCATAGGGTTTAATTGTCAACACGTCACAATTCAGTTTATCTATTACATGTTCAGCCGTGTTACCTATTAACGCGGCTGAAATACCCTGCCGACCAACAGTGCCTAACACAACAAGCTCTGCATCTAATTGTTCAGCATATTTCGGGATGACGTCCTCTGGTAAACCAATATCCACATGACAATGTTTTTTGTTTATATGATGCTTATTACTGTGAATTTGCATACATTGCTCGTGATGTAACTTCGCTGATTCGTCATAAGTTGTGGGGTCAAATTCTGGAATTTCGATAACTATGTTGGCTGGTGTACCCGTATAAGAGTTCACTAAATGAACGTTTGAAGACAATAATTTAGCAAAATGTAATGCTTGTTTAGTGATTTCTTCATTTAAAGAAATGTGCTCATCTACATCCACACCTACATTAACCGCTGCTATTATTTGACCTCCAG
>JBNMPD010000089.1:0-11920 GCA_051276225.1 Flavobacteriales bacterium | reverse complement strand
ACAAAATCAGGTTTAAAGCGCCCAACTACTTGTGCCTTCGGATTTATCACCACCACAGACGAACTGTGATCAACCAAATAGTTGGGGTTATCTGTGCTTTCAGACATGGAGTACATCATGCCCATCGCTCTAACCAGAGGAAATAGCTGTGGATGGTCGGCACTTACGCCAATAAAATCGGGGTGGAAAAAATTAATATATTCGTTTAAACGTTTCGGAGTGTCACGCTTAGGATCGACAGACACAAGCACTACTTGAATAGGAAATTCAGAAGGTATTTTTTGTAATGCTGGATAAATACCTTTTAACTCTGCCAAGGTAGTCGGGCAAATGTCGGGACAATAGGTATAACCTACAAAAACCAGGCTCCAATGCCCCATTAAATTCTGTGGTGTGAACACTTGATTATTATGATCCACCAACTGAAAATCTGGTAGCGCTCTAACCTGAGGATACAAACTCACATGCTGCGTTTTATCACCTCTGGGCGGGGCGATGTTAAGAGCTGCAACAACGCCAATCACTAGCGCGATAAACGCAATCAAACCTGCTTGTAATTTACTCATGTCTAAAACCGCACATAATGATCAACCAACAGTACCAAAAAAAGTACCATCAGATGTATAATTGAAAATTTAAAGGTTTGCATCGCTGTTTTTTCGGTGGCAGTAAATTTTAATTTCCATGCATAATATAAAAAACCAGCATTTAGCAAAGTAGAACCAACAAGGTATATCAGCCCAGACATGCCAATTAAATAAGGCAACAAACACACCACGCAAAGTAAAACTGTATACAACAGGATTGACGTTTTAGTAAATTCTATACCATGTGTCACGGGTAACATCGGTACTTTCGCTTTCGCATAATCTTTTTCACGATGAATAGCCAAAGCCCAAAAATGTGGCGGTGTCCAGATAAAAACAATCAGTACCAATAACAACGCATGGGCGTGAATTTCACCTGTTACCGCTGTCCAACCCAGTAAGGGAGGAATAGCGCCGGCTAGGCCGCCAATAACAATATTTTGAGGGGTCGCTCGTTTCAAATACATAGTGTAAACCACCGCATATCCCAGTAGTCCTGCAAGGGTTAATACTGCGGTTAAACGATTAACCCATAGCTCAAGGATCACATAACCAACTACCGTTAATAAACCAGCAAACACTAATGCTTTTTGTGGACTTACTTTGCCTTTAGCTACAGGACGATTAAAGGTGCGTGCCATTTTGCTGTCAATCTCTTTATCAACAACATGATTGACTACAGCTGCAGCAGATGACAGAAAACCAATCCCTATTAATCCAGCAATAAGAATTTTCCAACTGATCCAACTATCACTGGCTAAACACATGCCAACCAGTGCAGTTAGCAGCAGTAATAACACGACTTTGGGTTTGGTTAATTCATAATAATCTTGGCAAGTAGACCATAAATTAAATTGACTACTTTGTTGTTCTGCGGTCACGACTTTACTCACCATGTTCTCCTAAGTTTTGCGATACAATGTATAACTAATGGTGACTAACACCAACATCAAACACGCAGCTACAATGTTATGCATCACCGCAACAGTAATGGGTAAACTGTACACAACATTGCTTACGCCTAAAATAATTTGAGCACCCAATACTGTTACCATTAAGATAGATAACTTTTTAATTAAGCTTGAGCTGGCTGCAGCATATAACCTAATACCAAACCAACATAAATACAAAAAAGTAATCAAAGCACCTATTCTATGTACGATATGCATAGTCATACGCTCAGCATAATCATGTGCACCAAACTCATAATTTTCTGCTTCTGGTATACTAAATGCACCGGCAAAGTCTAAACGTTCATACCAATTACCTTCACAAAGAGGTAATTCAGTGCAGGCCAGAGCAGCGTAGTTAGCTGATGTCCACCCACCCAAAGCAATCTGGCAAGTCAAAATAACCATGCCTATGACTGAATACTTACCAAAAATACGCAGCCTAGCATCACCCGCAGGAATTTGATAAGGGGTCAATCTTAAATATAATAAAAACAACCCTGATAAAACTGTGAAACCACCTAATAAGTGCCCCATTACCACCGCAGGTAATAAATTCAGGGTCACTGTCCACATACCTAATGCACCTTGAAAACAGACTAAAAACACCAAAAACAGCGGGAGTTTTACGGGCTTGTTATTAGCCTTATTAAATAAACTATTAATAAAAATGACCAATATCAAAAAACCTAAGGCACTGGCGAAATAACGGTGGATCATCTCGTTCCATGCTTTGTGCTCTTCAAAAGGTCGCTCAGGGAAAGCTTGCTGTGCCACTTCAATATTTTCAGTGGTTTTGGAAAAACTGATATGACCATAACAACCTGGCCAATCAGGACAGCCCAGACCTGCATCGGTCAGTCTAGCGTATGCACCCAGTGCTATTACAACTGTTGCTAATATAATGCTTAACAGCACAAGCTTTTTCATTTAAGTATCCTCTAGCCGATACGCGAAAGTTTGAGAACCTTGCGCATATCCGACAAAATATCACGACTATCCAGTATTGCCTGCTCTTTATCGGTTTGTAATGGATAACGCAAAATCACGTTACCTAAGGTATCAGCAACAAAAATAGCATCAGTAGTGTTATCTTTAAATATTTGTTGCAGAGTTTTTAGGTTGGTATCTAACAAACGAGGGTATTGATTTTCTTGAAGCGACGCTAGTTTGGCAATATTACTTTTTTCATGTGTGATAACCACAACCTCTGCACGATCACTTTCTTTGCCCAAAGCGCTTCGCACTTGAGCAATAATATATAAAGCGTTTTCACAGTCGACGTTACACACTTCTGGTAATACGTAGAGCAACTTCCACTTAGGTTCCTGTTGCGACGTTTGCAAGACTCTCATATCTACTGGGGGTGAAAGAAGTTCACCTTTATTGGTCGCCGCCTGATTAAACCAATCATTATCTAGCGCCAATTTTGCAAGTAATACAGGAAGAATAAAAACACTAGCCAGTAATAACATCATTACTTTGTTATTTTTTTTTGTGATACTCAATTTTGTTTCCTTTTTGACTTATTTCTTTGGGCGATGATAAATACTGCTAAGCCAGCAAATGCCAGTAAAAACCATTGTGCGGCATAGGCCATGTGTTTTTCTGGAGCCATCACTACAGGTTGCCAATCTCTTACAAAAGTAGAATTTTCATCAGCAGTTAATAACACCACAAAAGGCAATACTTGTTTATTATAATGTTGCTGAATAACCTTGAGATCCGTTTGCTGTAAAACTTTTGGCCAATCACCATCGACCCTCGCGGTTTCCTTCACCATGATATTATCTAGTGGCAAGGATATGACCCCTGCATAACGTGCTTTTAAAGTATCAATCTGAATACTTGGCAAAATATCACGGCTACCCGTGCCTGCTACCCAACCAAAGTTAGTCATCACCGTGCCTGAATATGTTTGCATGGGCACTAATACTTGATAACCCACTCGCCCTTTATGAATCTTATTATCTAATAAAAAAAACTGCTCTGCGTCCGCTTCACCTTCAAAATTAACAGGCATATCCAACATATTATCTATATTGCCGCGGATCACTTGTTGCAAATCGACTTGTGCCGTTTTAGCAGCTTGTTCCACAGCTAATAAACGTTCTGTTTTTTGTTCGGCTCTTTGCAATTGCCAATTACCTAAAGCAAACATAATGACAACACACACAAAAGTTACTAAGGTAGCTATAAAGGGTAAACGTGATAAAAAAGTCCACATGACAACTCAAAATATCTTTAGGAGTAAATAGATGTTAATCAAAATACTTGTTGGCGGGTTATTATTATTTATGGTGTTCAATTTATTTAAAGCCATGATGATTATGCTCAAAGACGACCCAAATAGCCCCCCTATGAGTAAATTTATTGGTAGAAGGGTAATGACGTCAGTCATTATTGTTGGCCTTATACTGCTCGCTGTAGCAACTGGGCTAATCACACCGAATGCAACACCACATTAACGAAGCAAAGAGCCGCTGCAATCCAGAGGCTCTATAAACTCCATAATGCCGATACTAAAAAATATAAACAACTGCAAATAATATTACCCAAACAACATCAACAAAATGCCAATACCAACTAGCAGCCATAAAAGCGAAATGGTTGTCAGGTGAAAAATGCCCCTTCATAATTCTGAGTAGCATAATAAATAAAATTATCGCACCCAGTGAGACATGGAAACCATGGAATCCAGTCAACAGGAAGAAGGTATTGCCATAAATACCAGATTGTAGGGTCAAATTCATTTCTGTATAAGCGTGAATATACTCTTCAACCTGCATCACCATAAAGACGGCACCTAGCAGAACAGTTAAACCGAGCATCCACTTAAGTTTACTACGGTTGTTTTGTTCAAGAGCAACATGAGCATAATGGCATGTGACAGAAGAGGTGAGCAGAATAAATGTGTTGATCAGAGGAAGACCAGTCCAAGGCATAGCTTCGGTTGTAGTTCCACCTGGGGTAACTACCAAAGGCCAGATAGCTTCAAAAGCAGGCCATAACACTTCGCCTGTCATGTCGTTATTTGACGCACCGCCTAACCAAGGCACCGAAATAAATCTGGCATAAAACAACGCACCAAAAAACGCGCCAAAAAACATAATTTCAGAAAAAATAAACCATGCCATACCTTGACGATATGAACGTCCCAACTGAGCACTATACAAACCACTCATGGACTCATGGATTTGGTTTCTGAACCAACCAAACAACATCACTATCAAAACTAAAAAACCTGCACCTAAAATATAAGCGCCATAACCTTCTTTATCTCGAGTGCTTTCAACCACAAAATTGCCAGCCCCAACCGCCATTAAAAATAACCCAACAGCGCCCATAAAGGGCCATGGACTTTCTGCGGGGACATAGTACTTTTCGTATTCTTTTTCTGACATTTTGGTCTCCTTTACCCTCAATTCATTGCCACAACATCTGCTGAGGCAGTGACATTATAAAGAGTATATTGCAAAGTAAAATAAGTTATATCTTCAGGGAGTTGAGGGTCGACATAAAATTGCATGGGCATCAACAATTCCTCCCCAGCTTGTAATGTTTGTTGTTCAAAACAAAAACATTCAGTTTTATTCATATATAACGCTGCTGGGCCAGGAGATATCGATGGCACAGCTTGACCCACAATTGCAGTCCTGGCTGGGTTTTTCACGTAAAAATTAACTTGATTGAGTTGCCCTGGGTGAACTTTAACCTGTCTGGTTTCAGATCTAAATTCCCATGGCATACCAGTATTTATACGCGTAATAAAATCGACTGTGATCAAACGACTCTCATCAATTTCAACCGCCTCGTAAACGGCTGCTGTATCTGATGGTTTGCCATTGATACCCAGTGCATCACAAAGCACATCATAAAGAGGTATCAACGCAAAACCAAAACCAAACATGCCAATAACCACTGCAGCTAATTTCAGCACCAATTTATTATTTTTTGCTTGATTCTGTTGAGAGCTCATAAGTGTCGATTCCTATTAAGTTATTTCACAAAAGGTGGCGTTTCAAAACTATGATAAGGCGCTGGAGAAGGAATTTCCCACTCTAAACCCTCAGCTCCTTCCCACACTTGATTTGACACTGGTTCACCTTGTTTTTTACACGCTTTTATTAGCAAGACTAAGAATATAAGTTGAGATAATCCAAACGCAAAACCACCAATACTGATCCATTTGTTAATGTCTGCAAACTGTAACGCATAGTCTGGAATTCGGCGTGGCATGCCCGCCAATCCAACAAAGTGCATAGGAAAAAACAACACGTTAACTGAAACCAATGAACACCAAAAATGCCATTTAGCCAAGCCAATATGAAACATTTTCCCGGTCCACTTAGGCAACCAATAATACACCGCGGCCATGATCGAGAAGATCGCACCTGTCACTAACACGTAATGGAAATGTGCCACTACGAAGTAAGTATCATGATATTGGAAATCAACCGGCGTAATTGCTAGCATCAATCCTGATAATCCACCTATGGTGAATAACACAATAAAGGCTAAGGCAAATAACATGGGCACTTCAAAAGTCATTGAGCCGCGCCACATAGTTGCGACCCAGTTAAATATTTTCACACCAGTAGGTACTGATATAAGCATAGTTGCAAACATAAAGAACAACTCTGCAGCAACCGGCATACCTGTTGTGAACATATGATGCGCCCATACGATAAAAGACAATAAAGCGATGGATGCTGTTGCGTAAACCATCGATGCATAACCAAATAATTGTTTACGAGCAAAGGTAGGAATGATCTGCGAAATTATACCAAAAGCGGGCAGTATCATGATGTAAACCTCGGGATGACCAAAGAACCAAAAAATATGTTGGAACATCACAGGATCGCCACCACCAGCTGCATCAAAGAAACTAGTACCAAAGAATTTGTCCGTCAGTACCATCGTTACTGCACCAGCTAACACAGGCATAACAGCAATCAACAAGAATGCGGTAATTAACCATGTCCAGACAAACAACGGCATTTTCATCCAAGTCATACCCGGTGCGCGCATATTAAAGATAGTCACTACAACGTTAATCGCACCCATGATGGATGAAGCACCCATGATGTGAACAGCAAACACAAATAATGCCGTACTGTCAGCACTGTAGGTCGTAGACAGAGGTGCGTAGAAGGTCCAACCAAAAGCAGGACCACCACCTTCCATAAACAAAGAAGATAAAAGGATTAAAAAAGCAAAAGGTAATATCCAGAAGCTCCAGTTATTCATCCTAGGCAGAGCCATATCTGGCGCACCTATCATCATAGGTATTAACCAGTTGGCTAAACCTGTAAAAGCTGGCATAACTGCACCAAAAACCATGATGAGGCCGTGCACTGTTGTCATTTGATTAAAGAAATGAGGCTCTACTATTTGCAATCCGGGTTGAAATAGTTCAGCACGTATTACCATTGCCATTGCGCCGCCAGTCAAAAACATGATGAAAGCGAACCAAAGATATAGTGTACCGATATCTTTATGGTTGGTTGTGTATAACCAACGTTTTATACCGTATGGAATATGATGTTCATGGTGATCATCTGCGTGAGAATCATGCTGAGTGTCATCAGTTGTTGTTGTCATGGTCACCTCCTCCTATTGTCCGTTCATTGCTGAATTGATGTCTTTTGCTTGTACTAAGTCACCAGTATCGTTACCCCAAGCATTACGCTCGTAAGTCACAACAGCAGCAATTTCAGACATAGTTAATTGTTTCGCATAAGATTGCATCGCACTACCAGTCACACCGTTTATTAATATATCGATATGTTTGGGTTCGTCTGCAACTGCGATTTGACTGCCTTTTAATGCAGGGAAAACACCTGGCAAGCCTTCACCATTTGGCATATGGCAAGCTGCGCAGTTAGCGTTGTAAACTTTTTCACCCATCAACATGGACTCATCCATTGTCATATTCATAGATAACAATCTTTGTTCTTTTTCTTTTGCCTCTTGCTGAATAGCTTCTTGTTCAGACACCCACTTATCATATTCAGCAGGTTCTTTGGCAACCACTACAATCGGCATAAAGCCATGTGCTTTACCACAAAGTTCCGCACATTGGCCACGATAAACGCCAGGTTCATTGGCTATCGCCCAAGCGTCATTGATGAAACCTGGATTTGCATCTTGCTTAATTGCAAACGCAGGTACCCACCAAGAGTGGATAACATCATCAGAGGTAATAAGAAAACGTACTTTTTGGCCAGTAGGCACAACAAGGGGGCGGTCTACTTCAAGTAAGTAGTTGACACCTTTATCAAGTTTGCCAGAAATTTGATCTGCTTGGGTAGCCAATTTTGAATAATATTCAACGTCATTATCCATATATTTATAATGCCACTTCCACTGAGAACCGGTCACTAAGACCGTTACATCAGGTTCACTGGCATCTTCCATATCGATCAATAGATTCATTGCTGGAACAGCCATGGCAATCAAAATAATAAATGGGATCACCGTCCAAGCTATTTCAACTTTTACATTTTCATGAAAATTAGCGGGTTTTGCACCCCGAGATTTCCGATGAAAATACATAGAGATAAACATAGTGATAAAAACACCCGCGCCTATCACAACACAAATAATAAACATCAACATGTGCATGTCGTAAACATCAGCACTGATGTCCGTCGCGCCCTTAGTCATGTTTAGCTGGTATTGCTCAATTTTCTCTTTTATTTCTGCAAATACCGGCGCTGTCATTAATGCAGTTAGCATAGTTCCAGCCTTGAACAAAATTTTCTTCACGTGCCACCTCATATACGTCAAACGTACTTTTTATTGTTCACTGAAACGTAATTCTAAAACAACATTAATTGTCAATAGAGTTAACGTTTAGTTAATTTATTGTTATTTCTCACACATTGGTTGTTAAGGGTCGCTCATTTAATAGCGTCTAGTCTAGCTTTTTTTTTAAATTACAGCTAAGTGATTACTTTTTAAACACAATTTTGTTGATAAATGAAGAACGCTGAAAATTCAGGATTAATATGGGTAAGGTGAGGCGGAAGTTGCAGTAACAAGTAGTGATAAAAATTTAAAAAGCGCATTATTTTTGATAATGCGCCACATCGGCATTAAATCCAGTCAGCGTTTCGAATAACACCCACTGCTATGCCTTCTATATTAAACGGCTGAGTTGCCAAGTCGACTTTAATTGGAGCAAACGCTTCGTTTTCAGCATGCAATAAAACCTGTCTGCCTTTTTTCTCAAGTCGCTTCACCGTGACGTTATCATCCACTCTGGCAACCACCACCTGACCATTGTGAACATCAGTAGTGCGATGAACAGCTAACAAATCACCGTCCATAATGCCGATATCCTTCATGCTCATACCGCTTACTCGAAGCAAAAAATCAGCACTGGGCTTAAACAAATTAGGATCCACTTGATAATGACACTCAATATGTTCTTGTGCCAAAATAGGTTCTCCAGCAGCAACTCGACCAATCAAAGGCAAACCGAGTTCTTCAAGTTGATCTTCAAGAGGTGTATTTAATTTGATGCCGCGAGACGTGCCGGGTAATATTTCAATCACCCCTTTACGCGCTAGCGCTTTCAAATGTTCTTCCGCAGCATTAGCAGATTTAAAACCTAACTCTCGGGCAATTTCTGCTCGAGTAGGGGGCATACCAGTATTCAACATGGTATTTTTGATCAGTTGCAGTACTTCTTCTTGTCGTACAGTTAGTGGACGCATAAACAGCCTGTTTTTTTATACAGTTAGACTAAGTATATACAGTTATAATTAATTCTCAAATTTGTTTTTCACTGCGTTTTTTATGTCAAATACAAAGTTTAATCACCCATTATCAAAGTTAAACTGCTAGGAATGTCTGTGTTATCCTTCTTTAGACTTAATATCTAAGAGAAAAAAGTATGTTGTGGCTGCATAAATTGCTGTTAGCAATGGTGACAATGCCGTTGAAGTGGCTAGTAAAAGTAAACAGTATTCCAAGTGATCTTGAAGCTGAGCTGGGCATAGATAAAAATCGACCCATTGTTTATTTGTTACGGACCCGTTCAGTCACAGACCAAATAGCACTAAAAATGTCTGCGGCGGCTCTAGGTTTACCAAAACCCACACTTAATATGACTATTACTGCTCAAAGCTATTCTTCATGCTTGTTTTTACAGAAACCTCGCTCAGTGTTAAACCGCAAAATTAAGGGTACTTCGATTCAAGAAGATGCGGCCAAACTATTTAGTCTGCATAGAGAAAATCCAGACTTGGATATTCAAATAGTGCCTGTTTCCATTCTCTGGGGAAGGGCACCAGATAAAAACACCTCAGGTTGGTCAGACGTTATTGCGAACCAAATGTCTCCTAGCTGGCTGCGTAAATTTTTTATTGTATTATTTTTAGGCAGAGATAATTTTGTTTGTTACAGCAAAGCAGTATCCTCCAGGAAAATGATGGAATTAAAGGGCAGTGATGAAGACATTGCTCATAAACTTATCCGTGTAGCAGGCACACACTTTTATCGCCGCCATCAAACACTAACAGGCCCTAATATTCTTGAACGGCATCAATTATATAATAGTGTCCTCGGCGCAAAATCTATACGTAAAGCCATTGTGGAAGAAGCCCGCAACAAAAAATTAAGTCATCAACAAGCTAAACAACAAGCTAAAAAATACGTAAATGAAATTGCTGCTGATTATCGACCCGGTTTGATCCGATTAGCTGAGAAAATTTTAACCAAAATTTGGAATAAAATTTATAACGGTCTCGAAGTTAGGCATGCTGATAAAGTCAGAGCTTTGGCACAAAATGGTCATGAAATTATTTATGTCCCCTGTCACCGCAGTCATATGGATTATTTGTTACTCACCTATGTTATTTATCATGAAGGGTTAGTCACACCGCATATTGCTGCTGGGATCAATCTTAACTTTCGTCCTGTTGGCGGAATATTGCGCAAAGCAGGCGCATTTTACTTACGTCGTAGTTTTGCTGGCAACAAACTCTACACAGCGGTGTTTCGCGAATATTTAGAATTACTGTTTAATAAAGGTTATTCGGTAAAATATTTTCCTGAAGGAGGGCGCAGCAGAACTGGCCGTCTATTACCGCCTAAAACAGGCATGTTAGCTATGACATTACAGGCACTTATCAAGGGCATTAACCGTCCTGTGAGTATAGTGCCTGTGTACATTGGCTACGAACATGTGATGGAAGTGTCCAGTTACCTTAAAGAACTAAATGGCACAGGTAAGAAAAAAGAGTCTTTTTTCCAAATATTTTCGGCTATCAAAAAGCTCAAGAATTACGGCTATGGCTTTCTAAATTTCGGCGAGCCTATCAACTTAACTAATTACCTTGACCAGCAGGTACCTAATTGGCGAGATGAACAAGAAAAAAGTGGTGACAAAAAGCCCAAATGGCTGACACCAGTTGTGAATGAGCTTGCTACAGATGTAATGGGGCGAATAAACCAAACCGCAGCAGTGAGTGGCATGTCGATTTGTGCTGTCTGTTTGCTATCAGCGAAGAAGCACGCAATGGCGCAATCTGAGTTAGAACAGGCCATTGACCACTTTTTAGAATTATTGCGTGATGCGCCTTACAGCGAACTTGCTACCTTCCCCAAAATATCGGGTGAAAAATTATTAGAGAACACTCTTAAATTGAATAAATTCGATGTCTCTGAGGACAGTTTTGGCAAAATCATTTCACTCAAACATCAAAACGCGGTCGCGCTCACTTATTACCGTAACAACATTTTGCATTTATTTGCTTTACCCGGTCTGATTGCCGCAATCGTTTTTGCCCACAAAGGGTTAGCAAAGAAACAAATTTTACTTATGGTAGCCAAACTCTATCCGCTATTAAAACGTGAATTGTTTATTTATATGAATGCAGAACAAGCCGCTGAATATACCGAATCATTACTTAGCAAAATGTTAGACATGGGTTTATTTGAAACGAATAAAACTGAAATCCAACCACCACCAGCAAGCAGTAAGGAATTTTACTCAGCTTGGTTACTTAACCGCAGTATTCAAGAAACCTTACATCGTTACGCAGTCGTATTAACGTTATTGTCCCGCCAAGAACAAGTCAGCCGTTCAGAACTGGAAAGGAAAAGTGCTCAATTTGCTGAGAGATTATCAGCATTACATGGTATCAATTCACCTGAGTTTTTTGATAAAAAGGTTTTGGCTACTTTTATCAATGCGTTAAAAGAAAACGCATTAATTGAAGCCGGTGATGACGGAAAGCTGCGCCATTCAAAACAAAGCGAAGCGTTAAGGACAGATGTAATTAATCTTATTGCCCCAGAGATTGCACAGCGTTTACAGCAAATATAAATCAATGCTCAGGCTTCTTTTTAGATTGAACACAAGTCACTTAA
>JBNMPD010000088.1:0-11925 GCA_051276225.1 Flavobacteriales bacterium | reverse complement strand
GATTGCGCACATCTGTATTTGTTACACCCTCCAGCAGGCATTGTGTCTGGCGATGAACTTCACATTAGCATTGATGTGCAACAAAACGCCCACACGTTGGTCACAACACCGGGCGCAAACCGCTTTTATCGGGCTCGCACTGATTTATCCATTGGCGACCCAAAACAAACACAAATCACCCAAATTAGTTTAGAAGCTAGTGCAAAGTGTGAACATTTCCCTCTTGAAACCTTGGTATATAACCAAGCCAATGGAGTCAATAATGTCGAAGTCAGACTCCATGCTTCAAGTGTGTACTGCGGCTGGGATATGACCTGTTTAGGCTTACCTAGCTCAAACGAAGACTTTACCAGCGGTCGTTTTACTCAACTCAACACCTTATATTGTGATGATATTTTGATTTATCACGATAAAGTATTGATTGAGCCCGAAAGCAACATTCAGCATCACGCTGCTGGTTTAGCTGGCAATTCAGTATTTGGTACTTTTTTGGCTTATGCACCTAATGACCAAGTGAATAAGGAACAAAGAGAAAAGCTGATTGAACAACTTAGAGCAGTAATTGAGGAACATAATGCCAGCTCATTAGTCAGCATTACCGATATTCGGCAACTTTTAGTGATGCGTTATTTAGGACATCAAGCGCATCAATGCAAACATTTATTTATTGAACTGTGGAAACTAGTGCGCCCTTTGTATATTGAAAAACGAGGCGTACAACCCAGAATTTGGTTTACCTAAGGGCTGTTTTTATTGGGCCTAATTTTTAAAATATAGAGATTAAGATGGATTTATTACCAAGAGAAAAAGACAAACTACTGTTGTTTACCGCAGCCTTACTAGCAGAACGCCGCCTTAAACGTGGGGTCAAGCTTAACTACCCAGAAGCCATGGCTTATATTTCTATGGAAATTATGGAAGGCGCCCGAGATGGCAGAACTGTGGCAGAAATGATGGACTATGGCCGTACTTTGTTAACCCGTGATCAGGTCATGGAAGGGATTGCAGAACTTATCACCGATGTGCAAGTTGAGGCGACTTTCCCCGATGGCACTAAATTAGTCACCGTGCATAATCCCATTGTTTAGAGACAAAGCAGATAGAAGGCGAAAGATATGATCCTAGGTGAAATCAAAACTGACGCAGGCGAACATTTACTCAATGTGGGTCGCGAAAAACGTATAATAACCGTTGCCAACTCTGGCGACAGGCCAATTCAAGTAGGCTCGCATTATCATTTTTATGAAACGAACGCGGCACTGAGCTTCGACCGAGAAAAAAGCAAAGGTTATCGCTTAGATATCACCTCAGGTACAGCCGTACGATTTGAGCCGGGACAAGAACGCGAAGTCACTCTGGTGCTTTTTGCAGGAAAACGTCGGGTGTATGGATTTAGAGCCCTAGTGCAAGGAGAGTTATAGTTATGGCCAGTATAGATAAACATGCCTACGCACATATGTTTGGCCCCACAGTGGGCGACCGAGTGCGCTTAGCTGACACAGACTTATGGCTCGAAGTAGAACAAGACGCGACCACTTATGGCGAAGAAGTCAAATTTGGTGGAGGTAAGGTTATTCGTGACGGTATGGGTCAAAGCCAAGCGTCATGCAAGGACACGCCAGATTTGGTGATCACCAATGCGTTGATCGTCGACCACTGGGGCATAGTTAAAGCCGATGTTGGCATCAAAGACGGACGTATTGCACAGATAGGCAAAGCCGGCAACCCTGATATTCAAGACAACATTGACATCGAAATCGGCCCAGGTACTGAAATCATTGCTGGTGAAGGTCAAATCCTCACAGCTGGTGGCATCGACGCACACATTCACTTTATTTGCCCGCAACAAATCGACGAAGCCTTAATGTCGGGTGTGACCACTATGATAGGCGGTGGCACTGGCCCAGCGACAGGTACCAATGCCACCACTTGCACACCAGGCCCGTGGAATATTCACAAAATGCTACAAGCCACCAATGACTTCCCCATGAACTTTGGTTTTTTAGGTAAGGGCAACGCTAGCTTACCTTTGGCTTTAGAAGAACAAATTGAAGCAGGGGTATGTGGATTAAAGCTCCACGAAGACTGGGGCACCACACCCGCAGCAATAGACAATTGCTTATCTGTCGCAGAAAGATACGATGTGCAAATCGCAATCCATACCGACACTTTGAATGAATCGGGTTTCGTAGAAGATACAATAGGGGCATTTAAAGGCCGTACTATTCACACTTATCATACAGAAGGCGCTGGTGGCGGGCATTCACCCGATATTATTCGTGCTTGTGGTGAGCCGAATGTGTTGCCCTCATCCACTAACCCAACACGTCCTTACACCATCAATACCATTGATGAACATTTGGATATGTTGATGGTCTGCCACCATTTAGACCCCTCCATTCCTGAAGATATTGCCTTTGCCGATTCACGTATTCGTAAAGAAAGCATTGCCGCCGAAGACATCATGCATGACTTAGGTGCCATCAGTATGATTGCCTCTGATTCACAAGCCATGGGCCGAGTAGGTGAAATGATCACCCGCACTTGGCAAACTGCTCACAAGATGAAGCAACAAAGAGGGCCATTAGCCCCAGATACTGAGCGTAATGATAATTTCAGGATCAAGCGATACATTGCCAAGTACACCATTAACCCTGCCATTAGCCACGGTATTAGCCATGAAGTGGGCTCGATTGAAGTGGGTAAATTAGCTGATTTAGTATTGTGGAAACCTGCATTTTTTGGCATTAAACCGGCGATGATCATCAAATCAGGTTTTATTGCCGCCGCCCCTATGGGCGATGCCAACGCATCGATTCCCACACCTCAACCGGTTTATTATCGCCCTATGTTCGGCTCGTATGGTTTAGCCTCGGCTAAAATATCGATGACCTTTATGTCTAAGGCTTCTATCGACTTAGGGGTGCCTGAAAAAGTAGGCATGACACGGATGATTGGCGTGTGTAAAAACACTCGTAACATCGGCAAAGACGACATGATCCACAATAGTTGGCAACCACACATCGAGGTAGACGCACAAACCTATGAAGTCCGTGCCAATGGTGAGTTACTTACTTGTGAACCGGCTACTGTCTTACCTTTAGCCCAGCGCTACTGTTTATTTTAATAGTGCTTAATAGAATGTTCTTATGCTGCATTGTTTTCGTATTTATGATGAGTCGCATACTACTTATATGCTCCTCATCCAGAAAAACTCGACAACTTTGCCTAAAAACGTTCTATTTTGCACAAACCGACTTTGCAAATTGCATTATAAATTTGAATAAATAGGAATTGAATAAAACATGTTACAAGCATTTGAACGCCTATCTCATAGTCATAACACCATTCATGATTCAGTGACGTTAGATCAAGAGACCCGTAAAAAAGCGCGGATTAAAATTAGTACCGACCAAGGTCAGACCTTGGGCATTTTTATGCAACGTGGTCATCCTCTATTGGTGGGCGAAGTATTAAAAACCGAGTGTGGTTTACTGATTGAAGTAAAAGGCAAAGCAGAAGACGTTTCCACGGCTATTGCCACAGACTGGATGGACTTTAGCCGTATTTGTTATCACCTAGGCAATCGCCACACGACTTTGCAAATTGGCGAATTATGGGTGCGTTTTAAACCCGATCACGTATTAGAAGAGCTAGCCGAAAATTACGGTTTATCGATTGATCGGACGGCGGCAGTATTTGAGCCAGAAAACGGAGCCTATGGAAGTCAAAATCATGGCCACAGTCATTCCCATACTCATGAATGAAAGCACGACTCACCAAGGCTCATTAAAACTAAACCGGTTATTGCAATTATGCAGCGCCAATTTGCCTGTGGGCGGGTTTTCATTTTCTCAAGGTCTGGAATATGCAGTTGAAATGGGCTGGGTAAATAACCCAACATCCACCAAAGAGTGGATCAGTTTTAATTTACATCAGTCAATTGCACATACAGACTTAGCGTTGTTAAACCGTCTGCAAAAAGCCTTAATAGAAGATGATTTTGGCAGTTTTCATAGATGGAACCAACATGCACTGGCATGTCGGGAAAGTAACGAATTATATTTAGCCGATGTGGCTATGGGTAAGGCGCTGATGCGTTTGCTCAAGGATATTAAAAGCATTGATAGTCAGCACTATGTGCAGTTAATCAGAGAAAAAGAAATCAGTTTTGTGAGTGCCTTTGCTTTAAGTGCTTATCTGTTTGGCCTTGAATTAAGTGTGATGCAAAGTGGTTTTTGCTGGGCCTATATCGACAACCAGGTTGCTGCAGCCACAAAGTTAGTGCCGCTAGGTCAAACTCAAGCACAAAATTTGTTATTTGAATTAAGCGAACAAGTTGCAGAAGCTATAGAGCAAGCCAATCAAATTGATGATGAAAACATTGGTGCCAGTTTACCGCGCTTAGCTATGGCCAGCGCTTGGCACGAAACCCAATACACACGTTTGTTTCGGTCTTAAGCGAAGAACATAACTGAAGAACGTAAAAAAAACGTGATCAATAAATTTAATTTAAGAAGAAGTGAGTTATGACAAAAAACAAACAAATTTTACGTATCGGTGTAGGTGGCCCAGTAGGGTCGGGTAAAACAGCTTTATTACGCATGATATGCCTTGAACTCAGAGATAAATACGATATGGCTGTTGTTACCAACGACATTTATACCCGTGAAGACGCTGAGTTTCTAACCCGCCATGGTGCACTTTCAGCAGACCGTATTTTAGGCGTGGAAACTGGCGGTTGCCCACACACCGCCATTCGCGAAGATGCATCAATGAACTTAGCCGCTATCGATGACTTACAAGAACGTCACCCCAACTTAGACTTTGTGTTAATAGAAAGCGGCGGCGACAACCTAAGCGCCACCTTTAGCCCAGAGTTATCTGACCTAACCTTATACGTGATTGATGTGTCAGCTGGCGATAAAATCCCCCGTAAGGGTGGCCCCGGCATTACTAAATCAGATTTGTTGATCATCAACAAAATTGATGTGGCTGAGTTAGTCGGTGCATCGTTAGAAGTTATGGCACGAGACGCAAAGAAAATGCGCGGCGACAAACCCTTTGTTTTCAGTAATATGAAAACCAAACAGGGCCTAGACGACATCATCCAATTTATTGAAAAGGAAGGCATGTTGCAGATATAAAAACTGCGCCTCATTCACCCTATTTAAATATTAGCTAAGGAACCATTATGAAATATATTTTTGCCTTGATATGCCTTGCCATGACCAGCAGCGCAATAGCCCATGAAGATCACGCCCTTGGAGAAAGTGTACATTTTGCTTACCACATCGCTTTTTGGAGTTTATGTGCACTGGTCGCATATAAAGGTTTTGTGTGGTTTAAAGCGAGAAAGAGCAGCAAGCAACGTTAGAGCAAAAGCCTGCGCTATCGCTTACTGGCATCCCGCGCGGCGCCCGCATGCCAGTTTTTGACTCGAATCACTTCTAGCCAGTTACTTTTTCTTTTACAGCTTAGAGAAAACAACCAAAGAGAAGTCGCTCGTGGGCAAGTTAAAAGCGAAATAATTGGGGTCGTAACAAACTTATATAATGGCTTTGCCGTTTGAAATTTATAGTCGACGAAGCTATCGCAACGCAGCTAATGCTTTGGATTTTGTACTAGAATTAATGTACTTGAGTTTACTAAAGAAATCAGATATTTCCGCCCTCTAGTAAATGATTCAGTTCTAGCAACTCCTGACTAAATCGTTTTTTGCGCTTAGACGCCCAAATCCAAATGCAAGGCAGCATGACAGCACTTATTGCAAGTGTAACTAATGCTTTATCAATAAGCTTGTCTGTTGGAAATACCTCAAAATAGTACAAGCCACCATGTAAAATGAGCATTAACAACGCAGTAAACCAGACTGAATGTAAACTCAAATTAGCAATTTTGATGTTACTTTCAACTTGTTTTTGTAATTGTTTGATGTACTGATCTGTTGATGCATTTGACCAACCAAAAGAAAAGCGACGCAACCAAGTTATGTAAGCAACTACCAATACTAAAAGCGAGAAAACACCAAGCATCAGTGTCATAGTAAAATCATCTAACTTTTCAGATTTATGCCATATCAAGGCAAAAGGTGCCACTACACTGAATATATCCAACACGACATAACAGCGTTGTTTTAACCTTACTTTACGCCACTTTTTAGATACTTCTAAAACATCTGCTGGCACCACTTTTTGTTGTTGCCAAAGTTGACTTAAGGGGTCGTGATTGTCAACCATACTGAATGCTCTCCATTAATATTTTTCTCGCTCTATTAAGTATTACACCAGCGTTGGTGCCACTTATGCCACAAGCATCTGCTATTTGGCTATAACTCAGTCCTTCCATCGACATGGTGACAACTTGGCGAGTTTGTATGGGCATTTTTCTAATTTCGTTAAGCATGGCTTGAATCTGCTGTTGTTGGGCTATTTGTTCATCAGTACTGGTCTGTTGATTTGGCTGTGGTGTTTCAACTTCACAGTACGTGTCGTTTCGAGGCTGTTTGGCGTGATAAGCAACATGGGTAATGGCCTTGTTGTGAGCGACACGTAGAACATAAGTCTTAACACTGCTTTCACCTTTGAATTTTTCTAATGCCTGCCAGACAGCCAAAGAAATTTCTTGCAGCAACTCCTGACGCAAATGAAAATTTGCTTCATAAGTCGCAGCCACACGGCCTAATAAGGCGGCATGCTGTTGTAAGATTTGGCTAAAGTCCTTGCTCAAGTGGTTCAGTATTCCCTAAAAACGACAGTCAGAATTGTAGGTTCAATACAATAGTCTGCATTCAGATAAAAATATTACAAATGTTTGTAATATTTTTTCGCTGACTAAGACTAAGGAATTAACGGCAAACCTACAAAGGATAAAAACATGTACCTACTCACATTGATCCATCATATAAAATTGATACAAAAAATAATGCTTTGGCTACCAACACAACCAACTTCACAGGAGTAACTTATGGATCCACTTAAAATCACAATTTTATTATCCACTATTGCCGCTATTTCTGTGACGGTTTGTTGGTTAGATCACAAAAAAGGTTGGCAGTTAGCAGACTGGATAAATGGCCGTTGCAGTAACCCTTTTACGCAAACACAAAAAGTCACACAAGGTCTAGATGATAAAAATCTGCTGATCCAACAACTGACTGAAAGAGTGCAAATACTCGAAAAGATTGTTACTGAGCCAAAATACGAGCTAAACCAAAAACTCAATCAATTTTGATCACATTTTGTACTCGTTTTTTGTGATTAGCAAAATGAACAATGTAGTGCTGGTAGTTGGTGTCTCTCTTGAATCATTGGGCATGCTGAATGTGGCATTCAATAATCAGGGGTGTATCTCGCTTGAAACCCTTAATGATGCGCAAGCATTTTCTATTGCTGAAAAATTGAGCTTGATAAAGTGTTGCTGGATGCCGTTATGCCCGAAATGGGTGGTTTTGTGACATCTTTTGAAATTATGTATGAGCGCCAGTAAAATGATAAACATATGTTGAAAGTGGTTGAGGCAAAAAAGAAAAAACACCCTTAGACTTACAGTAAAACCCACCTATCGCTAAGCGTGAATCTGAAGTGTTATATTGGGTACCGTCCGGTAAAACAAATTGAGAAATATCACAGATATTATCGATGAGCCACCGAACGGCAAATAAACATCTAGAACACATATATAAAAAGTTAGGCGAAGACAATAGATCGTCTGAAGCTGCTATTTCGATACAAATATTAGAGTCGTAAATAATACACTAGCTTAGGCAGGTTGGACTTGGGGAGCGGGTAAGTTTCTCTATACTGCGCGTCAACAATGTGAGGGTTCATGAGGGATATTACACAACCTTTTGAAAACAATAGGCAATAGGCTGAGGATCAGAAAAATTCTGATCTAGAGTTTTTAATCAATTGTCAGAGCGTCAGAAACCCGAATATTTATGGATCGGGTGCATAAAGTGAAACATGTAATGATATGCGGCCATTATGGTTGTGGTAAAATTGATGCCGCGCTTAAAGAGGAGCGATTTGGATTAATCGATAGTTGGGGTATATTAAAGATATTGCGTATAAACACAGGGAAGAACTTATACATTTAAATGAGTATGCTAAGGCTACTTGGCTTTGTGAGCTTAACGTGCTTGAACAGGTTGATAACGGTAGACTAAGCTAGACTAAGCCGTATCGTAAAAGATGCGCTTAAGTGCGGCTAGACACTTCAGGAACACAGCCGAATATATAGCTTGCACAATGTACGTTTGAAAATTGTTAGAAGTGATTGAATAGGAGTGGAATAATGCTCAAGTATTTTTTGGGGTGCTGTCTTTTAGCCCTATCTTCCTACGGATTTGCGGAACAACAAACATGGTATTTTGTGCGCCATTTCGAAAAACAACCGGGTGATAATCCAAGTTTGACTAAAATAGGTAGAGCAAGGGCTGAAGCACTCGCAGCGTTTTTTTCTGATAAACCTCTTTCTCACGTTTACTCAACTGAATACAAGCGTACACTTGAAACCGCCACTCCCGTTACAGTACTCAAAAATCTATCAATAGAGTATTACGACCCTCAGAATTTAGTTGAATTCGCCACTAATATAAAAACTCTGGATCATGTTTTAGTTGTGGGTCATAGCAATACCACTCCTCAATTATTGAGCTTAATGGGTGGGGAGAATATTCATATCGAAGAGACTGATTATGGTGTTGTTTACAAGCTTCAAAAGCATGACCTTGGACATTCCACGCAGAGTATTCAAATTACCCTTTAATAGTATTAACATCTAGCTATTGTATTGTTAGTATAGACTTATTAAATATTCAAAAAGTCAATTATTCATGAATGGAATCATTCGCTTAAGTGTTGTTATTATTTTTACGTTCTTCTGTTTTGGTGTTTTAACAAAAGAACTACCTGTTGAAAGTTTTAGCCAACTGCCCAGTTATATTCGACCCAGCCTGTCCCCAAGTGGTAATAAAATTGCCTTCATCAGAAATTACCAATCACCAGAAATAGCATTATTAACCACCGTTGATTTACTGACGGGTAAAAAGCAGCACATAGTTAAATCTGATAACGAAGAAAGAAAAATACGCTGGTTTACTTGGGTTAATGAAAAAACACTTATAGTTAGCATCGTTTTTGCCTCAAAAAGATATCGAACAGATACGACCGAAACTCGCCTTTTAGCTATTGATATTGACGGAGGCAAACCAGTCCAAAGACAAGTCGTGAAAACGAAAAGGGGCATGTACGACGATGGCCATGTTTCTCAATTTCAAGATTCTATCGTATCCTTCTTACCCGATGATCCCGAACATGTGTTGATAGAATTGGACTTGGATGTCGCTAATTTACCGAGTGTTTATAAAATTAATGTCAATTCAGGTAGGAAATCTCGTATTACTAAAGGCAAGATGTCTGTAAGAAGCTGGATGGCCGACCGTCAAGGTAACCTACGTTTAGGCGAAGCATTAAATTATAAAACCGGTGAAGCGGCTATTCGAGTGCGAATAGGTGAAGATGATAAATGGCATAAAATGTTTGAGCATAATGCCTTAGAAGAGCCTGGAATTACTCCTCTTGGCTTTGCCAAAGACCCTAATATTTTGTATTACAGTGCTTATCAAAATGATAAAAAAGCGCTGTTTAAAATACACCTTCCTTCTAAAGAAACCACTTTGGTTTTTGCTGATGATGACTATGATGTTGATGGCTCATTAATTTATTCGAAAAAAACCAATGATGTGATTGGTCTTTATCACCCTAATAGTGACGATGGGCGGATTTATTGGGATGACTCGATTGATAATTTTCAAAAATCATTAAACAAGGCCTTACCCGATAGTGATGTATATTTAGTCGATTTTAGTAAAAATGAGAATACCTATCTGTTGTATACAGAAAACGATTACACGCCAGGTATGTATTATTTAGGTGACCGCAAAGACAAGTCCCTGACACCCATCTTCGAGCAATACCCGGACTTATTACCTGAGGTACTCACCGAACACAAGTTTGTTACTTATACAGCCAGAGATGGCACCGAATTAGAAGGCTATTTGACTTTGCCTTTGGGTGTTGACGGTCCTGTTTCAGCGATTTTGCACCCTCACGGTGGGCCGGGAGCGCGTGAGAGTGATGGTTTTGATTATTGGACTTCTTTTTTTGCCAATCGTGGTTATGCTGTGTTTAGGCCAAATTTTAGAGGGTCAACGGGGTACGGATACGAATTCTCTCAAAGCCAAATGAAGGGTTGGGGATTAACTATGCAGGATGATTTGACCGATGCTGCTAATTGGCTAGTAGAGCAAAAAATCGCTAAACCTGACAGTATGTGTATCGTTGGTGCTAGCTATGGCGGTTACGCTGCAGCAATGGCTGCTGTTAAAACGCCTGGCTTGTTTAAGTGTGCAATTAGTTTTGCTGGTGTGACAAACTTGAAGAGATTAGTTTACAGAAGTCGAGGATACACCAACAGTAAATTTGTCAAAAACCAGATTGGTGATGATTCGGATGATCTTGAAGCTCGCTCCCCATTCTACCAAGCAAAAAAAGTAAAAATCCCCATGTTGTTTTTACATGGCGAAGATGACCGAGTAGTGGATGTCGAGCAAAGCAGGATGATGGTTGACGAATTACAAGACTTAGATAAGCCCGTTGAATATATTGAATTTGAAAACGGTGACCATTATTTATCTATTCAAAGAAATAGGCATGCTGCTTTTAAGGCAATGGATGTTTTTTTGAAAAAACACTTAGAAGAATAGCTGCTTTTATAAGTAGCGACTTAAAGAATAAGCTAAAAATTCTAAGCGTTATCGATCGGTAGTGCTAGAATTCTGACCCTTAAAATTTAACGGCCTCAGTATGTCATCTAATCGTCACCCCACTTCTGGCAAGACAAATAGCAAAACAAAGGCCGATATTGGTTTATTCGAGTTTGTGGCGCTTATGGCAACAATGACATCATTGGTGGCTTTGAGTATAGATTCCGTCTTGCCTGCATTATCTCAAATTGGTGCTTACTTAGAAGTGACTGATTCTAGACAAACCCATCTAATTGTCTCAGTATTTTTTGTTGGTATGGCTTTGGGTCAACTTTTTTATGGACCTTTATCTGACGACAAAGGCAGGCGTTATGTGATTATCTCTGGTTTGATCGTATTTGCTGTAGGGTCATTAGTTTGTATCAATGCTGAATCGTTAGAAGTGATGTTAATTGGCCGTGTTATTCAAGCCTTTGGGGTTTCAGGCCCCAGGGTTGCTACATTAGCAGTGATCCGAGATAAGTATGAAGGTGAAGCTATGGCCAGAGTCATGTCATTCATCATGATGGTGTTTATATTAGTGCCTATGTTGGCACCTATTTTTGGTCAAACCATATTATTTTGGTTTTCATGGCAGCATATTTTTTCATCATTTTTGATTTATGGGTTATTGATTGGCTTATGGTTTTTTATTCGCCAACCAGAAACATTACCTAAAGAAAAGCGTCTACCTTTTAGTTGGTCGCAATTGAGGATTTCAAGTAAGTTTATTCTGACTCATAAACTAGTCATGTGTTACACCCTATCGTCTGGAACCATCTTTGGTGCATTTTTAGCCTACATCAGCTCCTCTCAAACTCTGTTTCAAGATATTTATGATACGGGTGAGTTGTTTCCTATGTACTTCGCTATGTTGGCGTTTTCTATAGGACTGGCGTCTTTTATTAATGGTAACTTAGTTATGCGCTTGGGTATGCGAAAATTATGCACTTGGGCGATGTTAGGATGGTTGTTATTCTCATCAGTGTTGACCTCATTATGTTTCGTTTATGACGGTGTTCCACCATTATGGCAATTTGTTTCTGTACTGTTTTGTACGTTTTTTTGTATTGGAATTTTGTTTGGTAACGTCAACTCTATGGCTATGCAGCCTCTGG
>JBNMPD010000087.1:0-12037 GCA_051276225.1 Flavobacteriales bacterium | reverse complement strand
TATAGCCTAATAACCTGTTTCACAGCCGCCTTAAAATCTACCATTTAATGGTGATTGAAAATCAACTTTATACTTAATTCAAGCGACTCAAAAATTGTCGATTAGTGGGCAATGCACTTAACAACTTTTCAGTGGTATGCAGGGTTTCGTTGCGTAACCGTTTCACTATTGAGGCTTCTTTTTGACGAACCTGCTCAGCTTGTTGTTGCAGTGTGTGAAAGCCCATACCATATAGAACATATTGTTTACTGGCAGAGGAAAACAATTCAAAACGTTGATTTGTTTCATACAGACTTGGCGCTTGAGTTCGCCATAAAGTTATCGCGTCTTGCAAACTTTCGGGCATAGAATCGGGTTGTTGATGTGCTCGCCAATATTCGCTGTCTTGGCGATTTGTGAGTACGTAATGCAACTTCAAAAAATCAATAATTTCCTGCCACCGCTGGAGTGTAAGTTGATTAAACCTTTTTGCCAGAACCGCCATTGCGCTTCGCTCTCGAGGAAGCTGTTGACTGATCCATTCAGCCGACTTTTCTATCAATACTAAGGCCGTAGCTTCTAAAGGTTCCACAAATCCCGCCGAGACACCAATAGCAACACAGTTTTTATGCCAGAAGGTTTCTCTGTGACCTGGAGTAAATTTAATTCTACGCGGGCTTAACTGCTGTGAAGCAAGGAAGGGATCATTATGCACATACTTAAGTAACGCCTGTTCTGCTTGCTCAACATCGGTAAAGTCGCTAGAAAATACATGTCCAATTCCGCGTCGATTTTGCAGCGAAATATCCCAAATCCAACCACTTTTTTGTGCGGTTGCTACTGTACACGATGCTATCGGAACGTCCTCTGAAGCGTGATCTACTTGCAAAGCGAGTGCCGTATCATTAAACAAAATATGCTGCTTTGATTTAAATGGGATCTCATAATGTTTACCAATCAATATGGCCGCAAAACCACTGCAATCTATAAATAAATCACCGCCAATATGTTCACCCCCTGCCAATACAATCGATGCAATATCAGCATTTTCTGCGGGCAGTACATGCTCAACATGCCCTTGAACATATTGTACCCCCAATTTTTCAACACAATGCTGATGCAACATTTTTACAAATTTACCCGCATTCAGGTGGTAGCCATAATTCAAACCAAAGGCATATTCAGGCATTTTGGGAGTTTTAGGCGCTAAATTTTGCTTGCAGATAGTACCTTGAGCACTGACCCAACTTTCAAAATCAAGTTCTCTTGTTGTTGCTGACCAATGCTCGGCTAGACTCACTGAGCCATAACCTGCTGGGGCCATAAACGGGTGGTAATAATAATCGTTGTCACCCTCTAACCAACCTACAAATTTAGAGGCCTGCTTAAAACTAGCATCGCAACAAGTAAGAAAAGTTCGTTCAGATATGCCTATCTGGCGCAGAGTATCGCGCATCGTAGGCCATGTTCCTTCGCCTACGCCCAAATTTTTTACGTCGGGGGACTCCACTAGAATAACTTCGGTTTGCTGAGTTACGGCATTAGCTGTGTTGGCTGCGCAATGTTGTGCAGCAATAATACCCGCTGTTAACCAACCGGCTGTGCCACCTCCAACAATCACTACTCGTGTCTTCATTTTTACAGATCCTTTGCAGGGCAGTAGCCTTGAATAAAGTCTGCATGTTCCGGCATTTGCGAGACGGAGTTATCTACCATATTTCTTAGGGTAAGCATTTGTTGCTTCAACCCATCTACCGGTAAAACACGCCCTGCCCCATGATGCTGCTGAGGCATCAAACCCTGCCCCATCATGACTTGTACCCATGAATCGACTCGGAACAAACCTACATCGTCTGGCCATGCGTAAGCATTTTCACGGAACATTGCCATTCGGTGAGCAAGAGAATCAGGCACTTCCATAGTGCGGTAATGGTCCCAAAATGGATTGTCCTTACGTTGTGTCTGGTGATAATGCAAAATAATAAAATCGCGGACAGTCTCAAGTTCTAACTGAGTCTCACGATTAAATTGTTGTGCCTGCATGCTTGTATTGCCACCAAAAGGAAATAATTTCATGAGTCGAAGTATTGCAGTGGTGACAAGATGGATACTGGTTGATTCTAATGGTTCTAGAAATCCGCTAGAAAGCCCAATGGCAATACAGTTCTTATGCCAAGCTTTTTTACGCCTACCCGTTTTAAAACGAAGTTGCCGTGGTTCAGTGATTGTTGCGCCGCTAAGATTAGCGAGTAACGTGTCGCGAGCCTCGTCATCAGACAGGAACTGACTGGCATAAACAATGCCATTGCCCACTCGGTTTTGCAGAGGGATACGCCATTGCCAGCCTGCTGAATGGGCAATAGATCGGGTATAAGGACGAGGCGCTTCTACTGACTGTGTTTGCACAGCAATGGCACTATCGGCGGCTAGCCAATGACTCCAGTCTTCGTACTCGACATCTAAATTATCGCCAATTAGTAATCCTCGAAAGCCAGTGCAGTCAATAAACACATCGCCTAATACTTGTTCACCACCTTCCAATATGAGTGATGATATATTACCTGTTTGATCATTTTGTATTTGTTCTATGCGCCCTTCTACTCTCTTGACGCCAGCCTTTTCACTTTTATCCCGCAAATAGGCGGCATAAGCGGTAGCATTCATATGATAAGCAAAGTTAACGGGTTTCTTGCCGGCAAAAGTAGAAAACTTATTGGCTTTAGCTGCTTTTAATTCGAGACAATAATCATCCAAGCTACCGCCAAAACCATTGGCTTTAGCTTCCATCCAGAATTCGTGAAATTCAGCCATCCAAGAACGTTGACCAATCTCACCAAAAGAATGAAAATAACTGTCGCCTTGCTGACCCCAGTTATCAAACTGTATCCCCAATTTAAAGGTCGCCTGGGTGGCGGCCATAAACTCTTTTTCATCAATGCCGATTAAGCCATGAAAAGTGCGCATGGTAGGAATGGTCGCTTCTCCCACTCCCACGGTACCAATTTGGTCGGATTCAACTAGGGTAATGTCCAGTAGTTTACCAAGACGAGTAACCAGGCTATATGCCGTGAGCCATCCGGCCGTTCCACCCCCTGCTACTACGACTTTGGTCTTTGTATTCATATTTATATTTCGTCTCTTGTCTTCAGCGGTTTAGGTTATTACGTAACATTGCGCGCAAACGCCTACTTAAATTATCGTCCATAGTGGCCAACGCACCATGACTCTCAGGCGGTAAATGCGCTCGGACCTGTTCAGGATCGGCAAAAATATAATATTCGAATAATTCTTTCCATGCAGCCTTTTCGCTTGATGGGCGGTCTCTCACACTCATCATGGCATGCATTAATACATCCATTGGATTGCCCAAAAAGGGTTGTGCAGCCATCCACCAAAAATTTACCATCGCATTGAAGCGACCAAAGGCCTCGACTTCGTGCCACCACATGTTGGGATAATATAAGCCGTCACCGGGTTCAAGATCGACAATATAGGCATTTTCAAGGGCCTGCTCTAAGCGCGGAAAACGTGTGAAATCTGGGTTGCTGAGATCTGCTAGGGTGACCACCTGCCCACCAGGAGTTGGGGTTAATGGCCCAGGATATAAATTATGCACTTGCTCAGGCGCAAATAGGGTAAAACGTCGCTTACCTAGCACACAGCAGGCGATATTTTTAGGCTGATCAAAATGCGCAGCAGCAACGGATTCAGTGCCTAACCAGATTTTTGCAACTGGCTGATTATGCTTAAATTCGGGATGTTCAAAAGACAAACTATGGCTTTCACTTAACTTAGGAAAACCCTCATCTAACTTAAGTGAATTGATATATAGGTATTCATGTTGTTCCTGCGTCAATTGACTGCGAATTGTATTAAATACTTTAGGGATGGTGGTTCGCTCACTAGCATAGTTAAAACCGGTACAAGCGTTGTCATAACCAAAGCGTGCTTTAATTTCTGGTGGTCCTTTGTAAACTAACAATGGACATTGACTATAATGTTCTTCTAGTTGTTGCATTACTTTGTCAGGTGATTCTTGTCCGGCTTTCACTAAAGGCCAGTCTTTCACCAGACCTTTTAAAATAACAGGCTGATCTTCTGCAAATAGCTCATCAAATGGAATGCAACCTGGCGTTATGCCTTCTAGTGCTTTTACTTTGTTTTGTTTTTTTATCACGCAGCCTTTGCCTTATTTCGAAGAGAGTTAAAACATTGCAGACTTTGCATTTTTGAGTGCGATTAGCTGTTGGAAATTACCCATGGAAGAGAGCACAAAATACAACAGACTCAGCACCCCATATTGATTCAGTTTGCTTAGACTTTCGCCATCCAAATTGGCTAATTTGTGTTGGTTAATCGTGTAATAATCACTAAAATTAATTTCTTCAACATTACTAAGTGTGATTTGAATTGCCACCGGTTCCAATAAGTCCATTGACTCAACCAGAGTAAACAGGGTTTTATCAAACTGTATTCCGCTATCAATGGTTTGCAATGCTTTTTTGACATATTCAAGGTAAGGCGCTTCCCCACCAAATTGCAGAAAAATATCTTCGCCCTGTTCAGTGTTGACACGGGTATCATCGGTATCGATGCAGATAACCGGATCTGCCGGTGAATCACCTGCTTCTTGCGCTTTTTTATAACCTAAACTAAACGGGCCCCTGGCCAGCAGTGCAGGTACAAACCGAGTGCTCCAGCCGTTTTCTCCAACAAAGAGATTTTCGTCTTTTTCAAGACCGAGGATTGCATGCAATTGAAGTTGTTGTGTGTCGAGGTGTTTGTAAAATACCAACGGAAACTCTTTGTGTAATTCGCTTATTTCGGTCGCATGCACCAAAGAACGATTAACGTGTTGGTTATGGTTGGATTTAGGTCGAGTATCAACCTTTACATTTTTATGATCGACATTATTTAAGACAGTTGCCTTACTCATAGCGTGTTTCACTTCACTGATTAGATTAAAAAATTGCGCTTTATGTATATTAACTGGCTAGAAATAACCG
This sequence comes from Flavobacteriales bacterium, assembly GCA_051276225.1. Classification (GTDB taxonomy): domain Bacteria; phylum Pseudomonadota; class Gammaproteobacteria; order Enterobacterales; family Alteromonadaceae; genus Paraglaciecola. The sequence continues at coordinate 7,052 of JBNMPD010000087.1, read as the reverse complement.
CGCAATGAAGAAGAGTGAAACATCACTGTAATGTTTCACTCTTAGATAATTTTGTATAATCCCCCCAGCCAGATAACTAGTCGGGGGGAGCACGTCTTAAGTGTTAGAAACTGTAACTTGCACTTAATACCATGCGTCTGTCCGCTTCTTGAACAAAGAAGATATTATTCTTACTACGGCCAAATTTACGCTGACCTTCTTCCAATAAGTTAATCACATCTAAACTAACGGATAAATCCTCGTTTATGTCATAACTAACGTTAATATCAACTTGCTCAGTTTCTGATACATATACTGGGTTACGCGGACCTTTACCACGGTTAGTTGTACTTAAAAACTCATCTCGCCAGTTATAAGCAATACGCGCTGATAATCCATCTTTTTCATAAATTAAGACTGCATTAGCGGTATCACTTAGACCTTCCAATGCAAATTGGTCAACACTGATAGCACCACCATTATCAAAGCCAATATCACCATTAACCGTGGTGTAGTTTACTTGATAACCAAAACCTGACTCACCGAAGAAATGTTGCCATGCAAATTCAAATCCATCGATCACAGCACTTTTATCGTTCACAGGACCGGTGACCTGAAATTGTAATAATGGATCTCCAGCTACTGCAAAAACATCATAATCAGCAAATACTTGACCTTCGAAGGTTGGATTAGCAACAGGATCTTTAAAATCTGCAGCGCCATTAGGAAAGTCCGCTGGGTTTTGCAAGACTGCCGACATAGTAAACATGTTAACTTCGGTAATGTCATAACCTCCGGCAGTCAACGCTGCTATTGCATCACCTGAGGTTGTTCCAGCGGCACCAGAAGTGGCATCTAACAAACCAAATAATGATTTTTCAGTTTGCGCAATACCTACGAAGTTTTCGACATCTTTTCTATAATAGCCAATTGAAACCATACTCGAGTCGCTGTAGTAATACTCTACAGATAAATCGATGTTAGTAGATTCAAGTGGATCCAGTCGTGCATTACCTGATGAACCTGTTGCGGTACCACCTAAATATGTTAAACGTGGTGGAGGTGATATTGAAGTCGATTGGAACAGTTGACCATAAGCAGGTCGAGCCAATGTTTTACTAAAAGAAGCTCGCGCTTTGAGATCATCAGTCACATCAAGGGACAAATCAAGACTAGGTAAAAGGTTAGAGTAGTCGTTGTCGTCAGAGATAGTTTCTACTGATGCTCCTAACACAGGTAGAAAGTCGTTATCAGCTTCCCAAATTATTTGTGTCGGCAAAAATTGAATCGATGACGAAGTCACATCAGTCTGCTCATATCGCAAACCAGCAACGATGTTTAAAGGCATGTCACCAATGTCATAGTCCATCACCGCTTGCACATAGACCGAAATAATTTCTTCTTCAACTGTATTATCATCATCTGTATTAATTGATCTGTCAGCTAAAGATACGCCATAAGTGGGGCCCACCGCGTTTAGAAGAGCAAGCGGATCACCACCAAATGAAACACTACCTAGCGGTATTGTTGTGCCACCTGGTGAATTAGCATCAGCACCTTCAACACCTGACACATCATAATCTTCAAATGCACAACCAGTGCAGCTTACATCGAATAAACCCTCTGGGATGTCACCAGGTGCGGTTACACCCCAGTCACCTAGAGCGTCTGTGGAAGCTTGTCGTGTTTGTCTCATTTCCGTTGAGAGATACCCAACACCAAAATCAACAGTGACATCATCGCCTATCCATTGACCTTCAAAGCGGAATTGGTCAACAGTGGTTTTTTGATTAGATTTGTCTGTTTGAGAAACTTGTGAACCAATATCAGCTTTATCAAAAATGCCGTTACCGTTACCACCCTTAATAGTGTCTTCAACTAAAATGCTTGCTGCAGGAATGGGTTGAGTAAAGTCGACTGTTTGCCAACCAGCCGTTGCACCCGCAAGATTGAAACGAATAACGTTAAGTCCATCAGGGCCAGCACCACCGCTAGTAGCTTCTGATGACGCAACATCAAAGCTCAAGCTTAAGTCATCATTGAGGTTATATTCAGCATTAAAACCAAAAGATTTTAATTCGTCTTTTGTTGCTAATGCTAAGTTTTGAAAAAAGAAATCTTTACCGATGACTGCGTTATTTGCGCCACCCGTCTCAGAAAATTTAACGGGTGTGGACACGACTGGGTTACCATCAAATTCAACAGAACTAAATTGACGGGCAAACCAGATACCATCAATAAGAGATGTTGACTCTTTCTCATTGGTTGCATAAGTGACATCAGCAGTTAATGTTAAATCTTCCATCGGTGCAAATTGCACAGTTAACATAGCATTGGTACGTTCACGATTATCTTGGTTAGTACCTAAACCGATGTTACTAGGTATGGATAGAATCTGACCAATTGTAGGTTCATTAATCACCGTAGCACCAGGGATGGTAAGAGAGTTCAAATCATCTGCACCATTATATGTGCGCAATTCATAGACTTCAGTACTCATGTGACGACTACCAGAGTCACGTTCTTGGAATGAACCAAACAGTGATACACCAAACGTTGAATCGTCATTCACCCAATTAGCGACACCACTTAACTCTGGGGTAACACCATCACCACTTTCATCTTTAACGGCTTTAACACCAACCGACCCCATATTTTTACCTACAACTAAAGGTTTGAGGGTATTGATGTTAATAGTCGCCCCAAGGCCACCAGAGCTTATTCCCGCCTTGCCTGTTTTATATACTTCTATTCCACTGACACCTTCTGAGGCGAGATTTGAAAAATCAAATGAGCGGCTAGTACCTGCTGCGCCTTTATCTTGTGGGTTACCGGTGATACTGCCTACGTTAGCGGCTGGCATTTGACGACCATTCAAAGTAACTAAGTTAAAGTTACCGCCAAAACCACGAACGGTTACTTCTGAACCTTCACCGTTAACACGGTTTATGGATACACCGGTAATACGCTGCAAAGATTCAGCTAAGTTAGTATCAGGGAATTTACCCATATCAACTGCAGAAATAGCATCAACAACACCTGCAGATTGACGTTTAATGTCCATTGACTGAGACAAACTGCCTCGAACACCTTTCACTTGGATCACTTCGGTATTGTCTACTTCTTGTGCCATAACGGGGAACACTACTGCTGTACCAAGCATTAAAGTAATGCTTTTTGCGAGTAATGATTTATGAAATATTTTTTGTGTTTTGCTAATCATGTTTATGTGCCTTTGTGTGCTTTATTAATTAGGCAAAAGCGCAATAACGCTACATCATGTTAAATTGCCATTAACCCTGTTTACATCTTTTTTACATCGAGTTATATTGCAAACGAATGACAATCTTTTTTCCTCTAGTCGATCCAATGCTTTTAAATAAATAATTATTCTTTAATGCTAGTCTGTTACGAAAATGTGCTGGAGATGTAGCGAAGACGTGACAAATATACGACTAAGCGGATGTCATAAAACAGTTTGTTCTGTTCAATCAACACCATAAATCACTGATTGGAAAAGTGCCTGCTGATGACAATTTGTTGAGCCTAAAGATCAGGACGTCAGGGTATTAAGTTAGACATCGAAAGGACTGGCGTCCAACAACGGTTGGATAGCAACGAATATAGCTAAGATTTGTTGATATTTCAAAAATCAAAAACTACCGCGTAGTCCAAGAGAATAGCGTGCACCAGGTTGTTGAGCTAAAAGTAATTGATTGCGATAACGCCCATGTTTAAGCACATTCTCTTGAGTAATGTTGACCCCTTCAATAAATACTGAAATATTGTCATTAAGAGCATAACTAGCACTGATATCCAATTGTTGATAGCTGCGCACATAAGTTGGCTCAGGCCCTTGTATTTGCACCAAAGATTGCAAAAATCCGTTACGATGATTCCATGCTAGCCTAATTTGGCTAGGGCCTTTTTCATAATAAACAATCAAATTTTGTGAGTCACTCAAACCTGTTAGCGCAAATTTTTGTGCAATATCGGTGGGATCCAGTTTTGCATTGCTGTCTACCAGTGTCATATTTGCCACGACTCCAAAACCACTATCAAAGTCATGCTGAATCGCAAACTCAAATCCACTGACTGTTGCAGTTTGACCATTTGTAGGTGTAGTTAAATCAAATTCAGCTAGTGTGTCTTCACTATCTGGAGCACTAGAGTCTGCTCCTGTGCTTGGGTCTGTCACATCATTTATAGCAGTTTGTGTCACGGTGCTAACGATAAAATTACTGACTTTCTTTTCGAAATAACTAACAGATAGATAACTCATGGCTTGATAGTACCACTCAAGGGTCAAATCGATGTTGGTAGATTCAAATGGCTTCAGATCTGGGTTACCCGAGCTAGCCCGTAAATCGCCGCCTTGGCGGGTGGTGTTTAACACCAAGCTTGGTGACAGCTGACGCATAGTGGGTCGTGTTAACGATCGCGATACGCCGAATCTGGCAATGATATTGTTTTGCCATTCTGCTTTTATCAACACACTGGGCAACCAATTGTCATAAGATGCAGATTTTGAAATAGAACGGCCCGGAGAATTGAGTTGACCCAGTTCAGTTTGATCAAGGATCGTCAAGGCTAACAAGTCTGACTCAAATCCAGTTACCACGATATCAGTGTTTTCATAACGAACCCCATATATTGATGATAATTCGATATCACGCCATTGTGATCTCTGTTGCCCTTGAAGATAAGCAGACGTAACATTCTCAGCAACTGTGAAAGAGTTATTTCGCATCACTGCATCGAAATTAATATCGCTAGCTGACTCCAGAAAGTTAAACAAGGTTTCACCATCGTGTCTTAACCATTGTGTTGGCAAAGATTCACTGCCACTTACACCACTAAGAAAATCGTTACCGGCATCAAATACCGTTTGAAAGTTATCTGGAAGATCGGGATTTTGGAAATAACCACAAAAATAACAATGCACTGCATTTTTTTCATTATCCCAACGTTCGTTGCTTTTTGATTGTTTTGAATACATAACGCCAAACTTAATATCCATATAAGAATCAAACCTATCGAAAAGTGTGACATCTGTTTTTAATTGGTCAAATTTGTCTTTAATATTCCAGCCGCGACGCAACATTACATGCGCTCTACTGTTGCTTGGATCCAAGTAGTCAGATACACCAGTAACATTGCCTAACGCATCAATCATTGTTGGATCTGATGATTCGAAGCCCGATATACGCGGAAGAATATTATCTTCGGATATGGAAAAAGAAGACCGATTGAGGTAACCAATTAATGTTAAAGCATTACCGGCACCTACACGATCTTTGGTACTGGCCTGGGAACTAGAAACATCAAATTCCATTAATACTTTTGGAGAAACTTGCCAACTGGCATTCAAACCTGAAGCATTTACACTAGAAGGCCTATCGAATGTGCGGGCGTGAAAGTCTGTGGCATGACCTATATTTTGGGTAAACGCTGTCACTGTTCCGTTTTCGTCAGTCACAACATTCTCTAAGTTACTTGATGTAAACCAATGCCCTAAGGATGTTGAATCAGTTTTTACATTGAAGTCAGATTGTAAATAGTCGAAACTAATATCTAGATTGGGTGTTGCCTTGTATTGTAAAACTAAGGTTCCGCCCTTTCGAGTTCTTTGGTCAAACCGTACTCGCTGATCGTAGTTTCTAGGGACAAAAATGTTGTCTGCTGTGGACGTTATCTGATCGGTCGGAATGTCAGTATTTAGTAACCACCCATCTGTTTGTACTTCGTTAATTCGTGCCTTGCGCGTTTGGTGTGATAGTGAAACTAGCCATCCCAACTTGTCATTACTATGACTAAAAAAAACAGTGCCTTGAGGCGTTGTTTTTTGACTGTTGGCGTCAAACGTAGCTTTGATACTGCCAGCTATTTTAAAATCCCTTGATGCCATTGGTCGCGCAGTTTTTATATTAATGACTGAACCAATGCCACCAGAAGGTTGGGAGGCAGAAAAAGTCTTGTCTACAATGACCGAGGTCACTAATTCTGACGCAATAGTGTCAAAACTAAATTCACGTCCTTGATTATCCGTTGCTAATCTACGTCCATTACTTAGTACTGTATTAAATTGTGGACCCAAACCTCGCACTGTAACAAATTGACCTTCTCCTTCAGATCGGTCAATCGATACACCCGTTATTCTTTGCAATGACTCAGCTAAATTAAGATCTGGAAACTTACCAATTTCTTCTGATTGTATAGATTCGGACACGCCAATTGATTCTTGCTTAATGTCTAAGGCCCAATCCATACTGCCACGAATACCACGGACTTCGATCAATTCTATATTTAGAGGTTCTTCGGGGAAAGTGACAATATTTGCGCCGTTACCCATAAGCAAATCTTCTATTTCTTGCAACAATGATTTATGTTCAATCACCGTATCGTGAATTGATATACGCTTGATAGTCACCACCCCATCACGTTCAAAAGTAGCAACCAATCCAGTATTTTCAAGTAGATTGTTTATCCCTTGTTCAATGGTAAAGCTACCTTTTAAGGAGTTAGCTGGTCGAGATTGTACTTTTTCATAGGGAAAGATAATGGTGAGGTCAGCTTGCTTAGCAAATTCGATTAACGAAACATCTGCATAGCTGGGGTCAATGTTGAAATCCAGAAAGGTTGCTTTAGATTGAGCCCATAGCGTCTGACTATACAAATATAAAACCACACAGCAACCGACAATTTTCAGGTTCGTATTGAGTATCACTGTTTTTGGTAGGTTATTAAATTTCATGTATTAAAAATGCGTATAGGACGTTTTTATTGAGGCTATTTCAAAATTTAAAATATACTAAAACGTTAACATGTATTAACAAAAAAGTTACACTTAATTGATACTTTTGTATCTAACTTTTCTTCAACGGTTGAAGCAAATTTCCGTTTAACTGGCGGAATATTTGTTGCTAATCGTTTAGTAAGCATAGATGAATTAATATTGGCAAAAATCAGCGTATACAAATGCAAAAGAAACCAGAAGCGCATACATCTTGGTATCCTATTTTCATTGCTGCGAGAGATAGCATGGCGCGTATGGTGTCACGCATAGTTCCGCC
>JBNMPD010000086.1:0-12266 GCA_051276225.1 Flavobacteriales bacterium | reverse complement strand
CATAGATTATCTATAATGCCAGTAAAACAAAATGAGTTTGAGTGGTTACTTAGAAATTGTCAGCAGTAAGTTTATTCAGCTATAAATCCCAGTTCCTGTTGTTACATGTGTATTGGCTTGGTCAGTTTATAAATTAAGACAGGTAGGAACAAAATCTTCCAATGTGTTTTCTAACCAAAATAATTGATCCCTAAAGGTTGACGAGTAATAAACTGCGTTAGAGTATCAATAGTAAGAGTTTGTCCCTCAAACTTTCTAGATTGAGTTTCATGTCTTGCCAGTACTTTTGATGTAATATTGGCTAAGTTATGTTCAAAATTATGAATACCATGTTGAATACCTAAGGTAGGGCTAATAGAAAATTCATACTGTTAAAACTCATCAAGTAATGCTTTAGTTTATTCTGGAGAAGAACACATATAGTAAAAAATCACCACCAGTCAATATATATCTTGCCAATATTTCTACCTTACATTGAACTCATTCTATTTAGGTGTTCCTAGGTGTATAAATTGGAGTGGGGAAAACGGAAACCTTATCCGATAATACAGTTATTTTAGAAGTACCTTGTTTCTTCACTTCATCGATACGTAATACACTATGCATGGGTACATATGTTCGGGTAACGTTTGCAAATTCATCTTTGAGTTTTTCGTGGCTAGGATCTAACACTAAACTAGTGTGAGTATCCCAAACAAAATCACCTATCTCGATAAAACCGAACATGCTTCCTTGGCAAACTTCACGCACATAAAGTTCATAACGCTCTCCATTAGCGATAAACTGGATACGAAATAAATGTTCTTTACTGGACATAATATCTACTCAATATATAAGACTACTTTTCCAATCACAATAAACAATGCTGGAAGTAGTATGTTAAAGATATTTATCAATGGAGATGGACTTGCCAATAGCAAGGCTAATAAAAGCCAGTTCTGAAATATTATTATTAAGCGTTGATTTTTTAAGTAAAGCGTATTGATTGATTGAATTATTGATTGATGGCTAAGGGTCCCAACAAAGTATGCGTGCCTGATTGTAATTCATCAGTATCACCAGCCAAAACAGCATTAACTGCAAAACCTAGCACATAACTGGTCAGTTGTTACGCAGTTGATTCTATATTGATATGTGTGTGTACTTGTCTTAACGCTTGGTCTTTTTCTAGACAACCAATATAATCTATTTGTAATCGGTCAAGGTAGTGACGGCAAATTTGTTGCACTTTTTTGTCATCAAAGCCTAACTCAGTGATGCAGTTGATCAATAAGCACCCTTTACCCTTTACCTTTTAGATGATCCACGTAGTTAGTAAAAAACATATTGATAGAATTGAGCCCATGATTAGACTTCAAATGTTTCATTATTTTATCTAAATGGCTGGTTTGATAATACTTTAACACCCTGTAAAGAAAAACTTGTTTACTACCAAACTCGATATAAAATCCCCTTCTATTCAAGTCGGTTCTAGCAATAATTATATCCATAATAGCACCGTGATAACCGTGTTCCAAAACACATCGATCGCCTCACTTAGAACGGCATTGAGCTTGTATTGGGCTTTACGTGGTATAATAATTAACTAATATAAACAGAATGTTCATTCTTTACAAAGTAGTCGAGTTAATTTATCTGTCAAAGTTGAAGTCTAAAAGCATCTCGCTTAATGTAATCACTAACTTAAATAAAACAAATACATGTGGGTCAACAATGAAGTTAAGTCTTGGCTTGAGTGCTATTTTTAGCGCCTTACTGATGATTGCATGTCAACCTGAACCGGTTCAACAAACACCTAAAGTTTCTGCCGATGCATCACGAATTAAGTCGCATCTAAGATTTTTATCTGATGACCTATTAGAAGGCAGAGATACGGGTACACGAGGGCACGAAATTGCATCGTTATATATTGCAGGTGAATTTGAAAAGTATGGCCTACTAGCAGCCGGTGACGATGGCACTTATATGCAGAGAGTCAATTTTGTTCAGGCTAACATTGTCCAATCTTCAATTAAGTTGTCATTAAAAGGTCCACAGGGTGACGTGACACTTAAATATCCCAAACAATTTCTTACATCACCTAACCCTCTAGAGGAGATGACTCAGATGGCAGGTAAGTTAGTGTTTGTTGGTTACGGCATTGTTGCTCCTGAGTTACAGCATAATGATTATCATGATATGAATGTGAAAGGAAAGGTTGTGGTTGCTTTATCAGGTAAACCCAAATCATTTCCAAGCGAAGAGGGAGCGCACTTTGGCTCAAACCGTGAAAAAAAACGCCATGCATCTGAAAATGGTGCGGTTGGCTTTATTACCATCAGTACTCCAACAGCAGAAAAAGTGAGGCCTTATCAAAATTTATTAAACTTTTTACACACTCCTGCTGTTCGTTGGTTAAATAAAGATGGGGATCCATCCGGTGTGTTTGCGAAACTCAAGGGGTCGGCGTATTTCAGCAAAGAAGCTGCAAATCTTTTATTTGCTGATGCAACACTGAACCTAGAGCAAATTTATGACATATTGGAAAAAGATGAGTCACCACCAGGATTTGAGTTATCTATGAACATCCAACTTGAATCTACAAGTACCCACAAGGCAATTTCTAGCCCTAACGTGGCTGCGATCCTTGAAGGCTCAGACCCTACTCTTAAAAACGAATATGTGGTTTATTCTGCTCACTCTGATCATATTGGTTTTGCTAAAACCGTAAAGAAAGACAAAATTAATAATGGTGCAATGGATAATGCCACAGGCACTTCAGTGTTAATGGAAACAGCCCGTTTGTTTAGTCAACTTGATGAGCGTCCTAAACGTTCAATTCTGTTTTTAGCCGTGACTGGAGAAGAAAAAGGTTTGTTAGGTTCAGACTATTATGCCCAAAACCCAACGGTACCTGTAGGTTCAATGGTCGCTAATGTTAATCTTGATATGCCAATACTGACCTATGAATTTACTGATGTTATTGCATTTGGTGCCAATCATAGTGATATGAAAGGCTCTGTGGCAAAAGCTGCTGAGAAAATTGGACTAGAGTTAAGCCCCGATCCGATGCCTGAACAGGCACTTTTTACGCGCTCTGACCACTATAGTTTCGTAAAACAAGGAATTCCTTCGGTATTTTTAGTACCTGGTTTTAAGTCGTCTGATCCTGAAGTTGATGGTACAAAGCAGTTTAGCCAATTTCTTAAAACTAATTACCACAAACCAGGTGATGATTTTAACCAAGCCTTTAATTGGCAAGCTGCAACTCAGTTTGCAGAAGTGAATTATCACATAGGCCTTATTTTGGCTAACCAAGCTCAACGTTCTAGCTGGAATAAAGGTGACTTTTTTGGAGATGCTTTTTCAAGATGACCAGAATTAAACCCTACGTTTAATAAAAAAAAGGGACTCATTTGAGTCTTTTTTTTATTAAACGTAGTAACTTAAGAAAAAAATTGTTTGTGAATTAACTGCCATTGCTCGGCAAAATTTTCGGTAGGCCTTTTAGTAAATTCGCTGCGGATAAACTGATTGATACGCCCGTCTGCAAAACAAATTAACATATTAGCAATGATGCTTTCCTCAGCAGGTAACGTTTTGCCTTCGCGCAACTTACGTTCGCGCAATACTTGTTTCAATTGAGTTTCCAAGCGTTCAAACAATTGGGCAATGCGTTGTCTCAATCTGTCTTGCTCACCCATCAAGGCATCACCATTTAAAATACGTGTAATTCCTGGGTTTTTTTCTGCAAAACCTAAGATAAGATGCAAAATAAGTTGGCAGCGAGTTGCAGTGTCTTTTTCTTCATTTATAATTTTATTGATCCGAGAGAATAAGGTTTCTTCAATAAATTCAATCAAACCTTCAAACATTCGTGCTTTGCTTGGAAAATGACGATACAAAGCCGCTTCAGATACACCAACATGTGCAGCCAGCTTGGCTGTAGTGATCCGCTGTCCCGGATTTGTTTGTAACATGCTGGCCAGTGCTTGAAGGATCTGCGCTCGGCGATTGGGACGTTTTGTAGCTGGCATTCTGGGTTCCTAGGCGAAAGTGGCGTCAGCCGTTAGTGTCTTCGTTATATCTTTGGGCTACTAGTCGGATTAACTGACTTGCTAATAGTTGTTTATTGGCAACATCCAGCTTTTTTTCACCCTTTGACCAAAGTACTGTTAGGGCATTCTGTTCACTATTAAAACCGATTGTACTATCAGACACATCGTTTGCAGCAATCATACTTAGTTTTTTATGCTGTAATTTACTTAAAGCATGCTCACGTAGTTTTTGTGTTTCTGCAGCGAAACCTAATGTAAAAGGCGCGTTATCTAAATGAGCTACGTCACTAAGAATATCAGGGTTTTTAATAAAAGTAAGTGATAACTCACTTTCAGATTTTTTAATTTTTTGATTGCTTTTTTGTTGTACTCGGTAATCGGCTACTGCAGCACATCCAATGTAAATATCGCAGTTATGCATAGTTTGCATCACAGCTTCATGCATTTGCTGTGCACTGGATACTGAGACTGTGTGTATATTTGCCGGAGGAAGTAAATTAACAGGGCCACTGATCAAGATGACTGTCGCCCCTAGTTCTTGGGCCGCAACAGCTAAGGCATAACCCATTTTCCCAGAACTATGATTAGATAGGTAACGCACAGGATCAATCTCTTCACGTGTCGGACCTGCTGTTATGGTAATGCGTATGCCAGCCAACAATAAATTGGGGGATTCTTGCATCAACAAATCTGCAATGTCTTGCGGCTCAAGCATGCGCCCTGGACCTACATCGCCACATGCTTGTTGTCCTTGGGCAGGGCCTAAAAATTGTACTTTGCGTTGCTCTAATATCTTTAAATTGGCCTGCGTTGCGTCTGCAAACCACATTTGTTGGTTCATTGCTGGGGCTATGAAAATAGGAGCCGGTGTTGCAAGACATAAAGTAGACAATAAATCGTCTGCTAATCCATACGTTAACTTAGCCATGAAATTTGCTGTCGCAGGTGCGATCAATAACTTATCCGCCCAGCGAGCTAGTTCGATGTGTCCCATAGCAGCTTCAGCATCTTTATCTAACAAATCGTCAGAAACCAAGTTACCTGAAACAGCTTGTAAGGCTAGAGGACTGACAAACTCTTTAGCCGATTGGGTCATGACTACGCGCACATTTGCGCCCTTGGCAACGAGTTTACGCACTAAATCTGGGGTCTTATAAGCTGCAATGCCGCCAGTAATCCCTAGGATGATATTGGTGTTTTTGAGTCGCATCAGCTCTTTTTGATATGTTGCAAGGTTAAGAATTCATATTATTGGCTGGAATAGCTTCCATTTGCTAGGCTTATTTTGAAGTTTTAACAAATTAGTTACTTCAAAACTGCAACTGATAATCATCCCATAAGGCAAGGAAGCATGAAAATTACAGATTGGCCAAAACATGAACGCCCCAGAGAAAAACTTCTAGCAAAAGGCGCTGATACACTCACCGACTCAGAGCTTTTAGCCATATTTCTGCGAACGGGTGTTAGAGGTTGCAGTGCTATTGACCTTGCTAGAAATTTGCTCTCAGAATTTGGTAGTTTACGACGTTTACTGGGTGCTTCTGAACATGATTTTTGTCAAACAAAAGGATTAGGTCAGGCTAAATTTGCTCAACTACAAGCTAGTTTGGAAATGAGTCAACGTTATATGGCAGAAATCTTCGACAAAAGCGATGCATTTAACTCAGTAGAACAAACTCAGGCATATTTAATGGCTAAATTAAGAGACCAACCTCATGAAGTGTTTGCGATGTTATTACTCGACAGTCAGCATCGACTTATAAAATATCGCCCAATGTTTTATGGCACTATTGATAGCGCATCTGTTTACCCACGAGTTTTAGTACAACAAGCATTATTAGATAATGCCGCGGCGGTAATACTTGCTCATAATCATCCCTCTGGTATCGCAGAGCCAAGCCAGGCCGATAAAAGTATCACCAAACGTGTCATTGACGCGTTTAGTTTAATGGATATTAAGGTGCTTGATCATTTTGTAATTGGCGATGGAGTGGCAGTATCATTTGCGCAAAGAGGTTTGTTATGAACTCAGTGACTGTTCTTCATAAAATAGAAATACAGCGAACAAATCAGAGCTTATCCAACTAAAATAATTAGGAACCATTCACCCTTTCGATTCAGAGAACTTCGTCAAATAAAAATCGACAAATAAAAGTGCAATGCCAATTTTGCCTGCTGATTATTATTTACGGCTCCAGTGAGATAATGACAGGGCCTTTCAGTCAATATCTATTTCCACGTTGTGGACCTCAGTGCGCTGTTCAATCTGGATTTTTGTCAGATTGATAAGTAAAGGTATTACAACCCAGAATATGTCGGTAATTAATTCAGCATTGATAGAAAATAATATTGACGCTTTTTACAGCCTTATCCTTTGAAATCAACTCAAATTAGACGGTGAAATTGAAAATAAAGTCAGCCGTAAAAAATCAAAAGAAGTGTCAGATTTTTAAGTTTTACAAGCGAACGATCTTCTATTTTAGGAACAAACAATGGATGCTAGCGTTACTTTGTAATAAGCAACTTTGCTTTCGAAAAGATAGCTATAAAGCCTTAAAAACTATGAATAGTTAGCCTATTTGAGCTATTAGGTACAAAAGAGCAGTTTTCCGCACATTATTCTTGAACTCACCCCTCGTTTACTGTATAAAATGCGCCCTCTTGTTAATAGCGTTAGCTGACACATAAATTGGTTACAATTGATTGTGAATCAGAGCTAAATTTTTTTAGATTGTTTGGAGACAAAGGCCATGGCCAAAGTATGTCAAGTTACAGGCAAGCGTCCAGCGGTAGGTAATAATCGCTCACACGCTAAAAATTCGACTCGTCGTCGTTTTTTGCCGAACCTTCAATCCCACCGTTTTTGGGTTGAAAGTGAGAACCGTTTCGTGAAATTGCGTTTATCTGTTAAAGGTATGCGTATTATTGATAAAAAAGGTATTGATACAGTATTGACTGATATGCGTGCCAACGGTTTTAAAGTTTAAAGGAACAAGATTATGCGCGAAAAAATTAAATTAGTGTCTAGTGCTGGTACAGGCTTTTATTACACTACAGATAAAAACAAACGTAATATGCCGGGCAAAATGGAGATCAAAAAGTTTGATCCTAAAATCCGTCAGCACGTTTTGTTTAAAGAAGCCAAAATCAAGTAAATTATTGTTTTTGTCTCCTGAAAAACCCGGCACCAGCTGGGTTTTTTGCATTTACACCTTATGTCATAATCCCCGTACTTACTTTATTGGGTTTTTCTTCTTCATGATTAGGTTATCTCAACGCGCTTGGAACAATGTCATCATTGTCAGTATGTTAATACTGATCATGTTATTCAATTTCAGCAGTCGTTTTTTAAATAATGAAAGTTATGAATCGCCATCTTTGATTTCTCTTGTGCCTGCTAATATGACCATTACCACCATCGAATTTGAGCAAGAAAAAGTTGAACGGATAGGTCAAGGTTGGCGCACAACATCTGGCATGTATAGCAATAAGGGTATTGTAAGCTTAGTCGAACATTGGAATGATGCTGAGATTATCTTATTTGAACAAAGTCCCAAATGGCAGTCGCCATCGCCATCCTCAACAGTAAAGCTCTGGTTTGCCGGGCATGCAATGCCCACCGAGTATCAGTTTATGCAACGAGTAGATAAAACCTTAGTAATAATAGATAAAAAAATGTACCACTTAATCAGCCCCAGTTATCAAACGTTAATCTTATCAGAGTAAAAAATGCCTGAATTACCAGAAGTAGAAGTGAGTCGGTTGGGCATTAGCCCTCACCTTGAAAATCAAATTATTCAAACAATCATCGTGCGCAAACGTCAATTACGTTGGCCTATTCCAGAAGACATACACCAAGCCGAAGGTTTAGTTGTCACTTCAATCCGTCGCAGAGCCAAGTATTTGTTATTAGATACCTGTAAAGGCAGCATTGTTCTGCATTTGGGCATGTCGGGTAAACTGTGTGTGGTGGATAGCGACACTGAAATAAAGAAGCATGATCATTTAGATATCGTTATGCAAAATGGGGTGTGTCTACGTTTTAATGATGCACGAAGATTTGGTTCTTGCTTATGGCAAGGATGTAATGAACCAACGCTGAGTCTATTGGCGTCACTTGGTCCTGAACCGTTAACTGACGAATTTGATGGGGACAGACTGTTTGAATTATCACGTAATAAATCTGTCGCTATAAAAAAATTTATAATGGACAATAAAGTAGTAGTGGGAGTGGGCAATATTTATGCTAACGAATCATTATTTATTGCTGGTATAGATCCAAGAAAACCTGCCAACAAAGTGACTAAAAAACGTTATATTCAACTCGCTATCATTATTAAAAAAGTTTTAGCCAGCGCCATTGAACAAGGTGGTACAACCCTTAAAGATTTTATGCAAGCAGATGGACAGCCGGGCTATTTTTCGCAACAACTGCTGGTCTATGGACGTGCGGGTGAAAACTGCGACGCGTGCCTGTCGCCCATTAAGTCAGTGACCATTGGCCAGCGTAATACTTTCTACTGTGAAACCTGTCAGCGCTAATAGAAGCCTCTTAGCGAGGCTAATTATCATGTAGTTTCTGTTGCAAGGCATCGATCACTGCAGGGTGACAGAATTCATTTACGCGACCTCGGTGTAAAGCCACTTCTTTAACTAAGGTGGATGAAATAAAGGAATTCTCCTCTGCAGGCGTCATAAACACACTTTCAAGATCAGGATTCAGCCTTCTGTTCATATTCGCTAGTTGAAACTCATATTCAAAATCAGAAACCGCGCGAAGCCCACGAATCAACACACTCGCTCCTTGGTTCTCAGCAAAATCAGCCAGCAACCCTTTAAAACCTATTACTTCAACATTATCCAAATGTGCAGTTACTTGTTTAATGAGTTCGACTCGTTCTTCTAAGCTAAACAAAGGCTGTTTACTTGGATTAGAAGCTACGCCAACAATCACTTCGTTAAACATTTTAGCTGCGCGTTCAATTAGGTCTGCATGACCGTTAGTAACAGGGTCAAACGTACCTGGGTATATCGCTTTTCTATGCATAATTAAATAGTTTGTACAGTTTGTTGTAAGGCTAACTCAAACGAAAGCAATATTGCCAATTAAAATTTGTTATCAGGTGAGATAACTTCGTCGCAGTTAGATTCTTTTGTGAACTTTGGTACATGTTAATGATGACAGAAATGAGGGCTCGGCCAAGTTTGGTTTATGGCGGCACCGACGAAATAAAGTATTAAATAGGGAAATAATAAACAGGCCATCTTGGCTTTAGGGATAATTAAGTGCAAATAATGAAATAAAAGTGACGACGTGACCTTGAACAAAGATTTGATAGCAAGCTAGGATGTTATTAACATAATTACTCATGCTCTGGATATACGCTGAAAAATATACGTGGAGAAAGATATAACTTTACTTTTTGTCAATGTAGTTGTTACAGGGTTAATTCTGGAATTTTCACCATGGTTATGGATGATGGCAACGTCGTGTAACAACGCTATTTTCCCAACCATAATACAGCCTCGACTCGTCTGCATAAGTCGATATCCTCACAATACATTCAAAGCTCTTCGTTGCAACCACCTAATTGTTTGAAATCTCTATGCCAGATAAAAATAACGAAGCCCGATACTTTCTCTGGATAGACGATGGTATTACCTTTTTGGCAAAATAATCTGTAATGCGTCTTCTATTGATTAGAAGATGAAAGGTCAACTTTATTCCATAAGTGATTGTTTAAGGTTGTGACTTTTAAAACGGTATGTGAAAAAGGTGACGTGAGTTGTGATGATGCTTTACACAGCAAACTAGGTCATCGTATTGTGGGTTTTGATTTTAAATATAGTCTGCTGTTATTCGAACAACCTTTTAACCTCTATATAGCGCATAAGTATAGATGCAACAGATTATTAATGGGTGACAGATAACGACAGGCTGCTTGGAAAATCTACTTATCTACTAAGCCATAAAGTGTATAGTGAGACAAGCGTCACCAACGTTGCCTTCGACCACTCAGGCTCTGATGTCAAAAATTGTTATTATGATCATGGTACGTATCAGTCAGATTATCGTCACCATAATAGGGCTATTGGCATTACCTTTAAAACTGATACAAATATGCTCAGTATCGAAATCAATAAACATTTCAGCGATGGTGTCTTATTTGAATTGGTGCTCAATCACCTGACACTTAATGAAGATCAGCAAAACCCCTCACCAATATTAAATAGCATGAGCGAGGAAATAATTAGGTTTAATGGGTTTTATCACATGCATTGCTGAGGTTAGTTGGTCAAGTTGGGTGTGAATATTGAGCATAAAGAAATAAATGATGTTGACGTTGTAACTGATATATTTGTTTTTACTGAAATTAAATGTCGGCTTAATTAACTTCTGCAGCCTCGGTATAGGCAAACATTAAAATTTGCCAATCGGACAGATTCCAATGAATATTTCGTAATCGCTGTTCTTTTTCAAACGAACGTTTTAGGCGCGCTATATTTGATTGTTTCCAATTATTACCTTGTCTTACACCACACTTATCAAAATCAATTAACCAAACCCCGTGCTCATTATCGAGCATAATGTTATGAATATTTAGGTCATGGTGATAAATCTGATGATTATGAAATGTGGCAATAGTTTGACCTACTTTTTGCCACATATCAGCGGTTAAGTTTTTTTCTAATAACATGTGGAGTAAGTCTTGAGCATCGGGGATCCTTGTTGAAATAATATCGGCTTGATAATATAAATTGCTTTTTTTCAACATCACTGCGATGGGTGTTGGACAAGTTAAATTGAGTGTTCTCATATGCTGTAGTAGCTTAAATTCTTGCCATGCTCGGGATTTTTCTAGGCCTGTGAACAGATACTGGTCACTCAGTATTTTACCAATCAGTCCACCGCGACGATAGTGACGTAAAACGTATTCATTTTTTTTATGTTGAAAAAAATAAGTGGTACCTCGGCCTATTGCTTGACCTGTTATGGCATTCTGTGTCTGCCAATATTGGCTTGTAAACATTTTTGGAATGAGCGCAAAGTGATCTGCATCAAATAACATAACGTGCGCATCAATAGTTTTTTGCTGAATATTAGGCATGTTACAATTTTGACTAAGAAATAATAGGCGTATTGTATACATAATACTTATTTAAGCACTTATGTAAGTGCAGGTTCAGGTAATTATTTTTGTGTATCAACTCATTGAGTATCACCATTTATGAATAATCACGTTTCTCGTGAATTACAGAAAGACGAAATTGAATTAATTATCGGTAACTCAAATTCAAACTTTTCAGGTGTAACATCTACTATGTTGCAAGTCATGTCTTATCAAAAAGAGCTGATTAACTTAAGAATAATGGGCATCTATTTTTTTAACTGATCCAACTTTAGCTATCAGTTTTTGGTAAACAGCAAAAATGTGTCAAACGCCGCTTAAAAATGGTAAATGGCGTATTTTTCATGCTCGCCGCGTAGATGAGATGATCCAAGGTGTGTTACTGAAGTACTTTTTTCAGAGCGAAAATCAAGCTAGTGTTTAGCTCTGCTGCACAACGCAAACGTTCTGCGTCAACTGCATGGTTAACCCGAAAAATGGATGCTGTGATTGCAGCCATTAAAAGATCAACTAGGTTTTTATGTGAACCCCCAAATTTAATCAATCCTCACGGGGTACAAGTTAATAATTATTTACCTGCTAAGAATAAACAACAAGCATGGGCTGATTTAGGCTTTGGTGGTAAGTATGGTGTGGGTATTCTAGGCCGCGTCAGAAAACAAAAAGGGGTGCACTTATTTGTTAAGGCATGTTTACAGTTGTTTGACAAATACCCCGATTACCATTGTGTGGTAGTTGGCGCGATTTCAACTAGCAATAATGATTTTGTGGAACAGTTAAAAAAGCAAGTTGTAGAGGCCAAAATGGCTTATCGGATTACTTTCACTGGTGAGCTGCCATTTTAACAAATACCTAGAATATTTAGTGCCCTGTCTTTGGTATCAGCGCTGAGTGATAACGAGGGATTTGGTTTAACCGTTTTGGAAGCCATGAGCAGTGGTGGAGACGTTTTAGCGACCGAAGCTGGTGCTTGGGAAGACATTATTCGATCAGCATTAGATGGGTACATTGTGCCAGTAAACGACAAGCAAGCTGTCATCGAAAAAATGGATTTATAGTTATCTGACCATCAACGACTAAAAAAAATGGGCATAGCAGG
>JBNMPD010000085.1:0-12432 GCA_051276225.1 Flavobacteriales bacterium | reverse complement strand
ACACTGAGGATTAACCTGTTGTGTTGCGAGTGACCTAAGTGGTCTCCCTTGAAGCGAGGGCGCATTATAGAGAGAACACATTCCTATGCAAGCCCTAATGTGGAATTAGTGTTTAAGTGCTTAAAAAACACTCAGAAACGGCAAATAACTCCATTAATGGGAAGAATCACCAAAAGGATTGCTGATACTTATTCTTACTGTTGCGAAAAACATATAAATGAGTACCATAAGTTTGCTTTTAATCTTATAACTATAAAATCTTTTTAGGTAGAGCCACATGAATCCATCTTTTATTATGAATATTTTTATCACAGTCATTTTCGCTATTGTTCTTTATTTCATTTTGCCCATCGTCGCCTCTGGTATCTCTTTTCAAATATCAGCAGTAATCGGCGTTTTAGTCGGTGGCTTATTAATACCAGCTTTAACACATTTGTTTTCGTCTATTACAACAAGTGACCGAGACTCAACAAGTGAAGTATCAACTCTCTATGTTGGAAACCTACCTTATCG
Source organism: Flavobacteriales bacterium (assembly GCA_051276225.1). Lineage (GTDB taxonomy): Bacteria > Pseudomonadota > Gammaproteobacteria > Enterobacterales > Alteromonadaceae > Paraglaciecola. The sequence goes on along the minus strand of JBNMPD010000085.1, from coordinate 11,919 downwards.
CGCTGATGAAGACGCCGTGCAAGAACATTTTGAACAACAAGGCACGGTTGTGTCTGTTAGGTTGATGAAAGATCGCCGGACTGGAAAAAGAAAAGGGTATGGATTTGTTGAGATGAATGCCAATAGTGCAGCTAAGGCAATCAAAAACTTAAACGACTCAACATTTCAAGAACGTACTTTAAAAGTGCGGCTAGCCAAAGAAAAAATTGAAGAAGAATAGTCTTCATTAAAAAATAAAAAGGCTGGCATTGTGCTGGCCTTTTTATTTTTAATCACTAAAGGGACTAAGATTAGTTTTTTGGTTGGTAACCTATAGGCAAGTTGTTCACAATTTTTTGATTAAATACATTAAAGCGATTAACCGCAGAAATTAAATCCGGCGTAGCCACATCTTCACCCAATTTGTTAATCAACTCATTGATTATATTTTCATAAGACTTGTTATCTTTTAGTTGCAGCCTTGACCCATCTAACACCTTTAATAATTTATTGAGGTAATCAGTAACAGGCTTAACCGCTTTTGTTGGATTGCTGTCTACACTATCTTGATCAAACCGTGAAACAGTTTCATACGCTCTAATAACTTCAGTATTTTCGAATTTTGTTAACTGTAAGGCAAAACTAGATAATTCTTGTTCGTCATAACCCAATTCTAATGCTTGATTAAAAGCAGTTTGAATATCACCATTAAAGAATTCTTCCGCAAGTTCATTTGCATCAGATACTAATTGACCAATGGCTTTAAGTTCTTTCTGATCTAACTCACCTTTAACTGAAAACGAAAATGAACTCTCTTGATAAAAAACCACATTTTGTTGCATTGATATAGCGCTAGGTTGTGATTCTTTTGTCTGATTAGCATTTACTTCCAACTTTTTTACTACATCTGTTTCAATGGTTGGGTTTGCAGTTGAAGTGGGAGTTGGCTCCGCAACTAAGACAGAAGGATTACTATCGTTCTTGACCGGTTGCAACACTTCTACCTTATTGTCTAAGGTGTTTTCTTCCGAAAGTTGTTGCACCTGTTTTTGACTAAATTCAAATTGTTCAAGGTCTTCAAAAGTAATATTTACTCTATCCCCATCCCTTGTTGTGATATTCAGTCCACCTGATTCTTGTTTCACTAAAGATCCACTAGTGGTGTTACCTGAAGATTGAAGTGGTTTTTGTGCTACTACAATTTTTGGATTAAAAATATCACGCTTAAGATTAGCAATACCCTCTTCAACTAGGCTTTTACTTTTGCTGATACCGTTGGCAATTTCTTCATTCATTAAACCCGCTAGATCTTGCTCTGCTAACTTGATGCCCTTCAATACACCAGATGAAGCTTGTTTAAACAGACTATCCAATTCAGTTGAATCAGCGCCTCTATTTTGTGCATTCTTAATCGCTCCACCAACAAAGTTGAGAACATTTTTCGCTATCTTTTCAAAATCAAATACCGAGGATTCAGCACCTACTAGATCAGGTGCATAAAAATTAGGTTTCTGCCTATCAACTTCTAACGTATTGTTCAAAGCATTCGAATAAATCCGTACACCTAAAGAATTACTAAAACTGAATTGATCCACCCTTTGTGATGCTTGAATATTTTGTCCGCTGATGACCTGCTTCAATCCCGATTCTCGTAGCTGATTTTGAATACTGTTCTCGTTACCCAAGTGTTGCGGCTTATCACCTAAAAAGGCTTTTATTTGACTAATGTTCATGGCAAACACCTCACTATTCTTAATATCCATAGTTCATTTTATCGGCAACTTCTAACGGATACTTTAGTTTGATATATATAAAAGTTATTATTAGCGGAATGTTTAACTTTTCATAGATATTGCAGAATAAGTAAAAACACTTTAACTTGCGCGGTTTTATCCCCCTAATGATTGAGGAAACACATGCGGCCAACTGAGATTCAAGCAGACAACTATGTTGAACAGCTGAAAACCAAAACAAACATGATAAAAGATAGTTTTGCTCAACTTCCGATGCCTGCATTGGAAGTGTTTGCGTCAGAGCCACTGCAATATAGATTACGCGCCGAGTTTCGGCTCTGGCATGATGGTGATGATCTGCACCATGTTATGTTTGATCAAACTACAAAAGAGAAATACCAGGTTCATCATTTCCCTCCCGCTAGCCAACTTATTAATGATGTCATGGTTGATATGCTTTTATTGCTAAAGGTGAATGAAACTGCGCGAAGAAAACTATTTCAAATTGATTACTTAGCCACACTCAGTGGGGAAATCGTCGTATCTTTGCTTTATCACAAAGCATTGGATGAAGTCTGGACACAAGAGATGCAGAAAATCCGCTGTACGTTAAGACAAAAATTCAAAATAGATATTATTGGTCGAGCAAAAAAGCAAAAGATCATACTAGATAAAGACTATGTAACCGAAGAATTGACAATTAATCAACGCTGTTTCACATTTAAACAAATCGAGAACAGTTTTACCCAGCCCAATGCACAGGTCAATATTAAGATGATTGAGTGGGCACTGGATATTACACAAAATAGTCAAGGTGACTTAGTCGAACTATATTGCGGATCTGGAAATTTTTCTGTTGCCTTAGCGCAAAATTTTGAAAAAGTACTGGCAACAGAAATATCAAAAACATCGGTCGCTGCAGCTCAAGATAATATTGCGCAAAATAATATAGACAATCTAAAGATTGTTCGTATGTCCAGTGAAGAATTTGTCCAGGCACAACAAGGCGTAAGAGAATTTCGGCGTTTAGAGAGCATCAACTTAGCTGACTACCAATGCAACACTGTGTTAGTAGATCCTCCTCGTGCTGGCTTAGATGAGAGTACTTTGGATATGATTAGCGAGTATGAAAATATTATTTATATTTCGTGTAATCCAGACACACTTAAGCTTAACCTAGACACGTTATTAAACACACACAACCTCACAAGGTTTGCGCTATTCGACCAGTTTCCCTACACACATCATGTAGAGTGTGGTGCTTATTTACAAAAAAAGTAACTCATCCCTAACTGGAGACAGTTAACCCAAAACTTGTTCTGCTCTAGCTTGCAGAGCACCGTTAACCACAAACCTTAGTTGAAGTTTTACACGTTCTGCCACATTGGCCTTTTGTTCATCGGATGCATCAAGTGCTTCCGCGCCAGCGCTAAACACCAATTTTACCATCGCTTCAGCTTGCAAATTAGCGATATTATATGGCAAGCCTGTGGTAGATATAGTGTAATCGGTTAACTCAACATTAAAGTGTTTTATTTCCCGCAATACAGCGGCTCTAAAAGCCATTGAAGTGCCTGTGTGCTCCCGTAACAATAATCGAAAAACATTGTTGTTAGCGGTTATAAATTCCATAAATGTGTCCACTGAGATATTAATAACACCTCCACCTGAGGCAATCCTTACTCTGGCTTGACGCATCAACTGACGCAAGGCTAAACCTGCTTCATCAACTAATGTTAAGCCTAATTCGTCAATATCTTTAAAATGCCGGTAAAAAGAAGTCGGCGCAATACCTGCAGCGCGCGCCACTTCTCTAAGGCTGATACTCGACAAACTTCGTTGTTCATCTAATAGCGAAAATGCCGCTTCAATAATAGATCGTCGAGTGCGTAATTTTTGTTCTTGACGGTTCAATGGCTAAGCCTAATTTAATAGCTTGTTCAATATTCATAGGATTCTAACGTGAAAAAAGCAAAACACATACCGAAGAAATATCACACTATACACATATAGGACTTGCGAAACGTAAAAGGCAACGTAATATAGCGTACAACTGTAAGCTGAACTTAATGTGTTAAATGAAAAAACCACGCCTACTACTCACCAATGTATTAGTTTTTACCTTTACTGGGCTTATAGCCACGGTATTAATGCCCCTTGAAGCACTGATAAATGGCTTCGATGCCTTTGAAATTATTGCATGTGTCATATTGATTTACTTTTCAGGTATGTCGATTACAGCCGGCTACCATCGTTTGTGGTCTCACAAAGCATACGATGCCAACATTTTTGTCAAAGTAGTGTTGGCAATAGGTGGCGCAATGTCATTACAAAACAGCATATTGCATTGGTGTTCAGATCATCGTATTCACCACAGACACGTTGACGATAATGATCATGATCCTTATTCAGCAAAAAAAGGATTCTGGTATTCACATATTGGTTGGATGTTGAGAGAGTATCAAATCCAGCGTTATGCTGATTACAGTAATTGTCGCGACCTACAAAAAGACGCTGTTGTGATGTGGCAACATAAACATTATTTGAAGATCATGCTAGGGGCAAACTTTGGTGTACCGTTGTTACTAGGATGGATGAACGGTGATATTTGGGGTATGTTGTTATTGGCTGGTGTTTTCCGCCTCGTAGTTGTGCATCACGTCACTTTTTTCATCAACTCTTTAGCACATATATGGGGCAAGCAACCCTATACTGATAAAAATAGTGCTCGAGATAACAATATTTTAGCTTTTTTCACTTTCGGTGAGGGTTATCATAATTTTCATCACATATTTGAATACGATTACAGAAATGGTGTCAAATGGTGGCAATTTGATCCAACAAAATGGTTAATCAAAGGGTTATCGATTATCGGCTGGGCCAGTAATCTTCGTCGTACCCCGGAAGAGAGAATTGAAAAAGCAAAGGCTGCCATGCAACTGAAACTAGCGCAGGAGAAAGTATCTAAACTAGCTAATGCAGATGAAATACTAGCCAAAGTACAAGTTGAGTACGAACTCTTAGCGCAGCGAATGACCGACTATTACGCTGCTAAAAAACAGCTAATGGCAATCAAGAAACAAAGCCTTAAACGCAGCTATGAAAATCTTGAAGTTCATTATAGATATAAAGAGTTAAAACAAAGTTTAGCCATACAAAAGCAAAAATGGTTACACATTAATCAGTTCGATTTTTTACCTGCTATGGCTGAATAGCTTTAGCAAAGATGATATTTAAAGGTCTTATTTTGAGACCTTTTTTAAAAAGCTTTTAAGATGATGATGATTGATACAATCAATATTATAATTGACATCAATGAGTGCGTTGATGGATATTAATATTTACCTTCTTGTCTAATTATCTAAACGCTTTCTACGACTAAACTCCAATTTGATCATATCCTTAAGGTTTCTTTACCTAAACGAAGAATAGTCTAGTGGCTTCCACCTAAATTAAAATATTAGCTAGATTTTAAGGGTGCTCATTACCTTAAACGTGAATTAGTTATCTTGCGATGCTAAAAATGTTAGTAATTGTTCATATGGCATAGGTTTAGCAAATAAAAAACCTTGGGCTTCATCACAACCTAACTTCAGCATATAGCTAGCCTGCTCTTTATTTTCTACCCCTTCTGCGATTGTTGATAAGCCAAGTTTATTGCCTAGGGTCACTATAGTCTCAGCGATAAAAGCCGATTTACCCGATGTAATTTCGTTAACAAAAGAACGATCGACTTTTAATCGATCGAGAGGAAGTTGTTGTAGATAGCTCATGGAGGAGAATCCAGTACCAAAATCATCAATCGCTACCTTGACTCCGAACTGCTTCAACTCTTGCAAAGCTTCAATCACAATTTGTGGCTTATCCATAACAACACTTTCAGTGATTTCTAATTCAATCCTATCTGGCTCAACCACAAACTCTGTAATAATATTTTTCACGCGATCAACAAAATCGAGGTCTCTGAACTGCGGCATAGAAATATTTACCGCCATTCGCAAACCTGTGTATCCTTGTTTAGATAATGTACTCAGTTTTCGGCATGACTCTTCCAAAACCCAAAAACCAATATCAATAATTAAACCTGAATACTCAGCTAAAGGCACAAATACAGAGGGCGATATAAAACCTCCATCAGACGTAGGCCAGCGCAACAAGGCTTCCATCCCAACTATTTTTTCAGTCACTAAATCAACTTGAGGTTGATACCAAAGTTGCAGCTTTTTGGCTTCAAAGTCTCGGGTTAATTGCCTAATCATATCCAAACGCCAAGTGGTTTCTTCTTCCATCTCAGGCGCATAATATTCAAAATTTGAATTAAGATTTTTCTTAGCTTTATTTAATGCAATATTACTATGTCTGAGTATATTGATGCCGGTCTGCATTCTCCTATTTAACCGGCAAAAACCAAAACACGCCGAGAGTGGTAAAGTATGTTCGCCCCCTTTAAAGGGGGCCACGAACATCTCATTGAGTGTTTGAGGATTGACAAAAAACTCAGGGCCAATTAAACCAAAAACGTCTGAGCCAATTCGGCCCATTTTCACTTTATCTAAAAAGGTTTCTTCCAAACGTCGAGTGACAGCTAGTAGGGTACTATTACCTGCATCTTGACCCAGTCCATCATTGATATCTGCAAAATGATTAATATCAATTAAAGCGACAACTGAGTCTGAATTTTCATTTTTGGCAGCCCCACAATCATCTAACATGTTGATAAATTCACTACGGTTAGGTAACTTAGTTAACCAATCTTTAAAAGCAGCAGTGCGCAGTTGGTGAAATAAATTAACATTTTCATAACCAATAGAAATGCTTGATAAAAACACCTCAAGCAGTTGTTGATCAACCGTACTGATTTCATTGCCTATTTGCAGATAAACAGCAGCATCGTAGCCAGGGCTACTAATATAAAGTACAGTAAATTCTTTCTCGAATATATGCTTTTTGAGCTGCAAACAGGCATTAACAAATTTGACTATTCGTGCGCTGTGTAAATTTTCTATCCTTTGATTAATGTAGGGAGCAAATTCACCAGCAGCACCAAGTACGTAGACGCCATCGTCTTCATTATCCAACACTAAACCTACTTTTGCACAAACCACACCACCTGCGTCTAAACCAATAAGCGAACTAATTTGAGTTACTACACCTTCGCAGAAACTTTTAATAGAATTTTCTTCCATTAAGTTTGCCGAAGAAGCTATAATTTTTTGCAAGCCTAAACGACTTTGATTAATTGACAATATTTGTTGGTAAGAACGTAAAGAAGCGATAATAGTTGTCACTAATTTACTTCGAGTGAGCTCTGTTTTGGTTTTATAATCATTGATATCGTAATCTTTAATAACTTGCTCTTCAGGTGCATATCCAGGCTGCCCGGTACGTAATATAATGCGGGGTTCCAAGATTTTCATTTCTTCGCGCATTATTTTCGCAACAGTTAAACCTGCATCATCAGCTTCCATCACCACATCCAACAAAATGATGGCGATAGATGAACCCATATCTTCAATTATTTGTAATGCTTCGGAGCCTGAATAGGCATCAATAAAATGTAAGCTTTTATCATTTAATACCAGATCTGATAGAGCAAGCCTAGTCACAGAGTGTATTTCTTCATCATCGTCGACAACTAATACATTCCACACGCCTGTAATCACTGATGTTTGTGAGGGTGCATCTTCTGATAAAAAAATTAGTTCATCATTTTCATATTTACTAGGGCTCATTCATGTTCCATCAAGATCGAAATTCTGCTGTCAGTAGCTATCATGCCTTGCTTTTTATGTTCATCTCACTCCGGCATGGCACAAAGAAAGAATCATGGCAGTGTAAATTTATTGGCCAGTGTTGATTAAATTTAACATTTTTATTTACTCATGCAACATGTATTAATGCAATATACCGCTTAACTAAACAAAATTTTAACCAGTGTTTAACGTTTCATGAAAATTAAGACTAATTCTCCGCCCATGATAAATAAGGTAAAACCAATGCTGTCGCAAAATACAACGGAAGCAGTGGATGCAACTAAACGTTATCAGAAAATGAGTTAAGCAATCAAACCAACCACGTTTTATTAATTGGTTTTCACAAGTAGGCGCGCAAGTGAACATTAGCTGTTTTAAAGCGTCAATCGACAATGCTGGGATTTTTTCGTTAAAAATTCTAAGTATGTTGAAACAGCTAACGCAAAAAGATGCACGATTTTTCGCCATTCAGACAATCTAACAAATAAACGAAAAGACGCATCTTCGCCCAAACTTGTACTTGGCTACGATTAAGAAACCAATCTTTGGTCGTTTTTTAGTTAAAACAAAAAACATCAGCTTAACTTAGCTGATGTTAGCTTAGGATCCCTTGATTTTTTGTCACTAATTGACTGAAATTTAATTCATAACGGTGAAATTGAATCTGGTGAACTGCCTGTAGATTTTTCTACAGGATCGCGTCATGAAGGGCACAAATTATATTTAAAGACCAAACCCAAGGGCACAATTTTGGTATGTTATAATCTAACTATTACTGACGCCGAACTATGTAAATTAATGATGCAAAAACAACAAAATATTTAAGTAAAGTCGCTTCGAACCATACTATCTAACACTTTCCATATTATTTAGATGATGCTTAAAAAAATTAGAGCTAATTAGCTAAATTCCATCGCCAAATTCATGTAGTCCACATTCTCTTTTTAATCCAAAGAAACGGGTGTCTTGTTCATTCATGCCTTCTTCCAAAGAATGTGTACTATGCCAATCACCGATAGACACATAACCTTTTTCCCATAGAGGGTGATACGGCAGGTTATGTTCCTTTAAATATAAGTGAACGTCTTTGTTGGACCAATTGATAATAGGATAAATCTTATATTGGTTTTTCAACTGCTGAACAACGGGTAAGGTTTCTCGCATGTCAGACTGGCTGCGACGCAATCCAGCAAACCAACTTTTTACTTGCAGATCATTCAAAGCGTTTTGCATGGGTTCGACTTTATTCAGCGCGTTGTACTTTTCAATGCCTTCTAGGCCCTGTTGCCACATTTTTCCCATACGAGCTTCTTGCCATGCAGAGGAAACATCAGCGCGATAAACCTTCAGGTTAAGGTTTAGACGTTGTGTTAACTCATCAACAAACTGATACGTTTCAGCAAACAAATAGCCTGTATCTGTTAGTACAACTGGTACATCAGGATACTGCTGCGTCACCATGTGTAACATCACAGCAGCTTGCGCCCCAAAACTTGATGACAACATAAAGTTATGAGGCAAATGTTCTAAAGCCCAAGTTACCCGTTGTAGAGCAGTCTGTTTTTCTAGAACAATATTGGCTTGTGCTAAATCGTCACCAGAAATACTTAATGCGACACTGTCTACAATGCCAACATTGTTAGATTGAATAGCTTGGGTCATCATAAAAGTCCTTGGCTGAGTCAATAACAGGTTTAACAACTTTAACTCTGATAAGAAAATCGCCAAAAGCTTCGTTGGTATCACGCTCTTTAGACCAACGGCCTATTAAGGTATCTAACTCACTCATAATTTCTTTTTCATCGATATTTTCACGATACATTCTAGGGATCCGAGTACCTTGACGATCACCCCCTAAATGGAAGTTGTATTTGCCTGGGGCTTTGCCCACTAAGCCAACTTCTGCCAACATAGCGCGGCCACAACCATTAGGACAACCAGTAACACGATAAATGATACTTTCATCCTGCATACCATGCTTAGCCAATAACCCTTCGATCTCTGTCACTGCATCAGGTAAATAACGTTCTGCTTCAGCCATTGCTAATGGGCATGTAGGCAAAGATACACAAGCCATCGAATCTTTTCGCTGCAAACTAACATTATCAGTCATTAACCCGTGCTCACGTGCTAACTTTTCAATCTGTGCTTTTTGCTCAACAGGCACGCCCGCAACTATCAAATTCTGATTAGCCGTTAATCGAAAATCACCTAGATGTATTTTTGCAATTTCAGCACAACCGGTTTTAAGTGTTTTACCTGGGTAGTCTAAAATACGCCCATTTTCGATAAATAAAGTGAGGTGATGTTTACCGTCCAGACCTTCGACCCAACCAATGCGATCGCCACGTGAAGTAAACTCGTAAGGTCGACTCTGTGCAAAACTGATACCTGAACGTTTTTCTACTTCTGCCTTGAAGTTTTCAACACCTACACGCTCTAAAGTATACTTAGTTTTAGCATTTTTACGATTAACTCGGTTTCCCCAGTCACGTTGAGTAGACACCACAGCTTCTGCTACAGCCAAAGTATGCTCTATGCTGATATAACCAAAATCATCTGCTTTACGGGGAAAAGTAGAAGTATCACCATGCGTCATGGCTAATCCCCCACCCACTAATACGTTAAAACCCACTAACTTGCCATGTTCGGCAATAGCCACAAAATTTAAGTCATTAGCATGTACATCCACATCATTTTGCGGCGGAATAACCACTGTTGTTTTAAATTTACGAGGTAGATAGTTATTACCTAAAATAGGCTCTACTTCAGTTGTTTCTGATTTTTCGCCATCCAGCCAAATTTCTGCGTAGGCACGTGTTTTAGGCAGCAAATGTTCGCTGATTTTCTTCGCCCATTCGTAGGCTTCTCGATGAACTTCAGACTCTACCGGGTTAGATGTACATAACACATTACGGTTTACATCACCCGCAGTCGCAATAGAATCGACACCCACTTGATTAAGCATTTGATGCATAGACTTAACGTTGGGTTTTAAGACACCATGAAACTGAAAAGTTTGCCGCGTGGTTAAACGAATACTGCCGTAAATACTTTTTTCTTTAGCAAACTTATCTATTGCCAACCATTGCTGCGTGGTGATGATGCCACCGGGTAATCGTGCTCTTAACATCACATTTTGTAGTGGCTCTAATTTCTGTTTGGCACGCTCTGCACGAATATCACGATCGTCTTGCTGATACATGCCATGAAAGCGAATAAGTTGAAAGTTATCACCAACAAATGCGCCTGTTAGATCATCGGTCAAGTTTTCTGTGATAGTTCCACGTAAAAAGTCACTTTTATCTTTTAAACGTTCGTTATCAGCTAGCTTACCTTCAACAATAAATTTTTTGTGGTCATTACTCATTAGTAAACATCCTTCTGGTAACGTTTGGCACGGCGCAAGTCAGAAATATATTGTTCAGCTTGCTCTTCACTTTTAGCGCCATGTTCAATCACAATTTGCACTAAAGCGTCTTGTACATCTTTGGCCATATGATTTGCATCTCCGCACACATAAAGGTATGCGCCTTGTTCAAGCCACTGATAAAGCTCAGCACCTTGCTCTAGCATACGATGTTGCACGTAAACTTTTTGTTCTTGGTCTCTAGAAAATGCCAAGCTTATTTTGTTGACTACACCGTCTTTAACAAAACGCTGCCATTCAGTTTGATACAAAAAATCCTGGGTATAATTTGGGTTACCAAAGAACAACCAGTTTTCGCCACTTGCTTCTTCTGCTTCACGCTGCTGCATAAATGCCCTAAAAGGCGCAATACCTGTACCGGGCCCAATCATGATGACAGGTATATTGCCATCATCGGGTAAGCGGAAATTGTCATTCCTTTCAACAAACACGTTCACTTTGCCACCCTCATCTAAACGAGTAGACAAAAAGCTAGATGCTCCACCTTGATGAGTATGACCATGAGCATCATACTCAACCAATGCTACCGTCAGATGCACCTCGTCTTCAACTTCTGCTTGGCTGGAAGCAATAGAATAGAGTCTCGGTGTAATGTTTCTTAACGTATCAACAAACTGTTGAGCATCAACCTCGGCTGGAAATTGTCGCACGACATCGATGATTTGGCGTTGAGATAAATACTCACGTAGTACTGACTTGTCTTCCAGTAAAGCATTAAGTTCTACGTTGTCAGCATATTCTGCATATTTACTGGCAAATGTTGGGTAACTTTGTGTTAACTCTACTTTGTTAACCAATACATCGTTAAGGCTAAAAGTGTCACCGGACCAATTAACAGAGACATCACTTTCTACATCAAGCATTGTGATTAATTCGTCAACCAGGCTTGCATCATTCTTAAACCAAACACCCAATGAATCACCTGGGCGATATTGAATACCTGAATCCTCAAGAGATATTTCAATATGGCGGATATCTTTAACAGAATCTCGGCCAGTTATTTTCAAACTTTCAAGCAAGGTTG
>JBNMPD010000084.1:0-12451 GCA_051276225.1 Flavobacteriales bacterium | reverse complement strand
GCAATAAAGGGAAGTAGCCAAATCAAATGTTTTTTGTAGCTTGGCTGTTGTGGCAACTGATTGGCATTTGTCATAAGATTCCTGTATTGAATAAAAACTTAAATAAATTAAATACTAGACTGTCTAGTTTGATATATAATAGTCTTTAATCGAAACGTTGCAAATACTTTTTTGGATCATCAGAGGTTTATCGTTGTCAAATAAAGAGATCAGTAAGGCTGGAAGGCCCAAAAGTGCTGAGAAGCGTCAACAAGTATTAAATTCAGCAGGCGAACTATTCTTAACGAGTGGCTTCAGTGGCTGTTCTATGGAAATGGTGGCTAAACAATCAGGCGTTTCTAAACAGACCGTTTATTCGCACTTCAATAATAAAGAGGCACTATTTTTAGCCGTGATTGAGGGTAAGTGTGCCGAATATCAACTAGATGATAGACACCTTGAGATTGAAGACTATACATTGGTTCAGTTACTTCAAGAAAGGGGGTTGCAGATAGTTAAGTTACTGCATGACAACCAAGTGATTGCCATTTATAGGGTCATAATTGGTGAGGTAAACAGCAATCCAAGAGTTGCCGAATTATTCTACCAAGCGGGCCCAAAACATAGCCTCGAATATTTGACCAAATGTTTTTTAAAATTTGCTAAACAACCCATCACCGAAAAATTTGCACATCAGTGTGCGACGACTTTTTTTAGCCTGTTAAAGAGCGAGTTTCATATCAAAAGTATTTTAGGTTTAGACTTTGCGCTGTCTGATCAAGAACAAATAACCCATGTAGAATTTGTCATTCAACAGATTGAAAGGTTACTTGAGTCTAATCCAAGATGAAGTTTTTTATGCAAAATCGAGACATACAAGCACTTTATAAATTTTAATCGGTCAAAAAAGGCACGTACGCAAAGTTTAATGATTCTGCAGATACGGTTAATTATTCAGTTTCATTAATTTCCTATTTAAGCTGAAAGATAACATTAATTTTACTGGTCAAAGAGGGTATATATGCAAAGTTTAGTAGTCTCATTTATGCGTCTGATTACCCGTCAATCGATACTAATATTCATTCTGAGTTTTATCAATTTATCCATTCAAGCTGAAACACTGTGGCAAGAACAAGCCACCCAAGCTAAGTCAAAACCACTAAAACCACTGCGCGTAATAGCTGGCAACGCAAGACACATGCAGATAAATCAGGCTTTATTAAACGATACATTTTCTAATCTAGACTCACCCACTGAGATAACTTTACCTCTGCCTAATGGTTTAAGCGTATCAGTTACACTTAGCCCCTCGCCTGTTTTGAGTAAAGAATTAGCCGAACAATACCCCACATTTATGACCTATCAAGCACGACAAATCGATCAGCCCAACAACATCGGTCGATTTAGTATTTCTCACTTGGGCTTGTTTGGTTTTTTTCGGTACAACAACCAATGGATGTTTCTGTCGCCTCGGTATCAAGCTGAAACACAGGAATATGTGAGTTATTGGTACAAAGATGCCCCTTTCGCGTATCAAAAAGTGAGTGCAGCAGCTGATTTTTTACTGGCAGAAACACAACTAGGAGAGCCTGAAATAGCCCAAAAGTTGCTCCCTACGGGTGACACTTTGCGTACTTATAAGTTGGCTATTAGCACAACGTGGGAATATACCCAGAAGTTAGGCGGAACAGCTGAAAACGTCATAGCGGAATTAATGAATCTAGTCAATCGCATCAATCAGGTTTTATTAGTGGATTTAAGCATACAGTTTGAATTAATTGATAACCAAGACATCATTTTCTTTGATGCGACTAGCGATCCTTATACCAACTCTGATATCGCTACTGATATCGAGATAAATCAGCAGGTTATCGACCAAGCAATTGGTAGTCAAAACTACGATATAGGGCACTTATTGGGTACCAACCCCGGTGGGTTGGCATACGTTGGTGAAGTCTGTGACAGTGAACTTAAAGCTCAAGGTTATACGGGTTTAGATAATCCTCAAGGTGAGCGATTTTTTATTGACTTAGTCGCCCATGAACTAGGTCATCAGCTAGGTGCATCTCATACCTTTAATGCAATCAACTCTGCTAGTTGTGCTCAAGGTCAACGCGATAATAAAACTGCTTACGAGCCTGGCAGTGGTTCTACTATTATGTCTTATGCAGGTATCTGCGGCTCTCAAAATTTACAAAACGATACCGATCCTTACTTTCATGCTATATCGATTGAAAATATTCGTGATTATACCGACAGTTTTTCTCAGCAAAACTGTGGTGTTGAAACAGACATCAATAATACTATTCCAGAAATACAACTTGCACAAAATGCTTACACCATTCCTGCTAACACCCCTTTTGTTCTAAATGGCAGTGCCATTGATGCTGATGATGACTCATTAATGTTTACTTGGGAGCAATTCGATAACGGAGGAACTTTAGGCGCAACAAAAAGCCTCAATGAACTCAATAGTGATAATGGCAGGAACCCGCTATTTCGTTCTTATAGCCCTGTAAATATTCCCCAACGTTACTTTCCACAATTAAAAGATGTACTTTCAGGTCAAACAAGCTTGGGCGAAACGTATGCCACTACCGATAGAGATATGCGTTTTAGGTTAACAGCCAGAGATAACAAAGGTGGGGTAAACCAGCAAGACTTAGTGGTTACTGTGACCACTGCCAACCAAACGTTCAGTGTTGATACACCGTCACAATGGCAAGCATCATTTGAACAATCAGTGACCTGGGATATAGGTGATACATTAAACGCGCCCATCAATTGTAACCATGTCGATATATTGCTCATTACGGATACAGACACGGATACCCCAGAAATGACCCCTGTGCTGTCACAAACACCCAATGATGGGCAACAAAACATCCGCGCACCTAATATAAGCAGTCTTGGTGCACGACTCGTATTAAGATGTAGCGATAACGTTTTTTATGCACTTAGCGCTGAAACATTTTCTATCATTAGTACTGGATTGGTTGCACCCTTCATAGATAGTCAGAACATGATTAGCCTTAGCGAAGACTCAGACAGGCAGATCAACTTTGCTGACTTAAATGTATCCGATACAGACTCTGCTTATCCACAAGATTTCACTCTGACCATACAAAGCGGCGATAACTTCAGTATCAATCAACAAACTATTACACCAGATACAAACTTCAACGGGACGCTTAACGTATCGGTTGTTGTAAACGATGGTGAACTCAACAGCAACGTGTTTGTGCTTAACGTGCAAGTAGTGGCAGTTAATGACCCACCAATTGCGAGCAACGACAGTATTTCTGTTCAAAAAAACAGTGCCCCTGTGACAATTAACGTATTAAGTAACGACGATGATGTGGACATGGATATGTTGAGCATCGACTCATTTAACTACACTGGTCGAGGCCAAGTGGTAGTATCAAATCAACAACTGACTTTCACCCCAGCAATGGGTTTTTCCGGTAGCGAATCCATAACCTATGTCGTGTCTGATGGCACATTAACAGACCAAGCTGTTGTCAGTGTTCAAGTTAATTCGGTCACAGTTGTTTCTAGCGATTCTGGTGGGGGAAGCATCATGCTGCTGAGTTTTTTATCTTTTCTTTGCTTTTCTATAAGGTTGGTCCATCACTCACTTTGCAAAGGTAATGATGAATAACAGCATATCCATTTTTATGTTTGCCACTGCGATGGGATTTTTGACATTTAGCTGTAACCAAACCAACAGCTCTTCTTTATCCGAAACCTCTGAGACAACTCAAGATATTCAAAGTGAAGCTCTCAGTCCCAATCAAGCTACTGATCTCGAATGGCTTAACGATGCTAACCCTAGTGTAGATGCGTATTTAGCAATTCAAAACCAAGATTACACTTTATTAGCCTTTGCTGGTAGAGCCACTTCTTTTCCGGGAATGAATAGTGATTCATCCACACTTCAACAACAATGTGGTTATAGACTATTGCCTAATAGTGGTGACGCATTAAGGTCAGAAAGCGGATTAATCTTGCGAAAAAAATTGTACCAGTATGCAGCAACCTACAACCAACTAATTGCAGCCGCCTGTCAAAAAAACAACTAAAACAAATTCGAGTAGAAATACCA
This sequence comes from Flavobacteriales bacterium, assembly GCA_051276225.1. Lineage (GTDB taxonomy): Bacteria > Pseudomonadota > Gammaproteobacteria > Enterobacterales > Alteromonadaceae > Paraglaciecola. The sequence continues at coordinate 8,367 of JBNMPD010000084.1, read as the reverse complement.
ATAAACATATAAATAAAACCAGCCCATAACTCGCGGTGCAAGTTATGGACTGATATTTTAGTTTGCAAGTACACTTTACTTCGCATCAGAAAGATATTTATATACTTGTGATGCTTTGCGTTGCTCTGAAAATGATATCAAATCAGTCCCATTGCATTCCATACCATTGGATGCCGTTAGCTTTTTTAGCACCGCTTGGGAGTTATTTGCGACTAACCCTACTTTGTCCCTGACACTTCGCTTGAACATGTTGACATCATCCTTGACGACGGCTTCGCAAAAGTTTTTGTAGGATAAATCACCAGCATATTTCACCTTACCATATGAACCCATTTTTGCATTTGCATCAATTGAACACATTGCCATTGAAAGCACAGAAAGTGCGATTAGTTTTTTCATCAGTCTTCTCCAGATAGTTAAGTTACACGGCCATAAACCGCAATCTAGTTATGACTGATCGGCACATAAACTTCTGTGTTTTTATTGTATACAACTAGTAAAAGTTATGTAAAACAGTAAGTTAAATTTATGTGACAGCTGTAGACAATTGAAAAACATCGTTTTTTCAATCACTCTTATATCCAAAAAAACAAAAATAAGCATAAAAAGATAAAAATAAATCTAAAAAGGAGCTAAATAAAGACCTGAAACCCTTACTTAAATAGCTTTTGTTAAACGTTGTTAACGGTTTTAGGCTTAATAAATGGCAAAATATGGCCAAAAAAAGTCAACCAATAGTCAAACAAGAATTAAAAAAGAACTTAATAAGTGTAAAAAATAGCAAAACAAGACGTTAAGCAATGTTAGTAACCCAAGCTTGTGTTAGGTATTATAAGGTTTAGCCATTCTAAACGAACAACTTACATGTCTGACAACTATCAACTGTTACCCGAATGGGCTCAACAAGAAGCCGTGATGCTGGTTTGGCCAGATAAACACACAGATTGGCAGCCATGGCTGAACGCAGTGCAAAATGTGTATCTACAAATCATTGGCTCACTTAACCAAGCTAATACTAACGTTGTGTTGCTGGTGCGTAATGACGAGATTAAAAATTGCTTAAATTGTTTAAATAATTTAAAAATATCCAGCCAAGTATTGATTGTAAGTGCACAGTTTAATGATACATGGATAAGAGACTACGGCTTTTTAAGCTGTGCAAATGGGTCGGGGTTGCAACCTATAGAGTTTGTATTTAATGGGTGGGGGAAAAAATTTGATGCCACTAAAGATAATCAAGTCAATCAAAATGTACTGAGTCAACTTTGTCAGCAACCCATCAAATCAATTGATCTCGTCGTTGAAGGCGGCGCATTGGAAATTGACCAATATGGCATACTATTATCTACCGAACTTTGCCTGACCCATCCTAAACGTAATGGCAATAAAACTATCGCGTCTTATCAGCTAGATTTTAAACAATTTTTAGGTGCTAAACAAAGTGTTGTTTTAGGGAACGGTCATTTAGATGGCGATGATACAGACGGACATATTGATACTTTAGTGCGTTTTACCCCAGATAAAGGTCTGGTTATTCAATCGGCTTTTAATCGCCCAGGCGACAATCATTTTGACGGTTTGACTGCTTTAATCAAAGAATGCCAGCACACTTTCCCCACACACAAAATCTTTGAGTTGCCGCTGCCGTATATTATTAATTGTCAGGGCGTCAGACTTCCCGCTTCTTATGCCAATTTCTTGATTTCTAACCAACATATTTTGTGCCCAATTTATCAACAAAAAGAAGATGAGTTGGCTATGCAAGTTATGCAAAACGCTTACCCCGAATTTACAATTGTGCCAATAAATTGCCTACCTTTGGTTCAACAATTTGGGAGTTTGCATTGTATAAGTATGCAAATACCTTGTGGCATACTTAAGCCAGAAATTTTGCAAGCCTTCGCCAATGGAGTCAGTGTATATGAATAATCACAGTTTAAAGGTCGGAGTGGTTCAACAAGCCGTTGTTGATAATGATAAAAATGTGAACTGGGCTCGCAGCGCCGAGCAAGTGAGTGCTTTAGCTGATCAAGGCTGTGAACTGGTGATGTTGCAAGAATTGCACAGCACAATATATTTTTGCCAACAAGAAAACCCTGATTTTTTTGATTTAGCAGAACCTATACCTGGTGCTGCCACTGATTATTTTGCTGCGCTTGCAGCCAAACTCAACATCGTGCTTATTACCTCATTATTTGAAAAACGCGGATCGGGTTTGTATCACAATACTGCTGTAGTGTTTGATCGCCAACAAGGTTTGGTCGGCAAATATCGTAAAATGCATATTCCCGATGATCCCGGTTTTTATGAGAAATTTTACTTTACTCCGGGTGATCTTGGCTTTGCACCCATTCAAACCAGCGTAGGTAAACTAGGCGTGTTAGTGTGTTGGGATCAATGGTATCCAGAAGCGGCAAGATTAATGGCGATGGCGGGTGCCGACATGTTGTTTTACCCCACTGCAATAGGCTGGGATAAAAAAGACTCTTCAGCGGAACAGGCTCGCCAACACGATGCTTGGCAAACTATTCAGCGCTCTCATGCTATAGCTAATTCGTTACCCGTAGTGGTAGCAAACCGCACAGGTTTTGAAGCATCCCCTGTTGCCGGCGATCCAGGCATTCAATTTTGGGGGCAAAGTTTTATCACGGGTCCACAGGGCGAAATGTTAGCCCAAGCCAGCAGCGATAAAGAAGAAAATTTAATAGTAGACATCGACCTAAACCGCACTGAACAAATCAAACGTATCTGGCCATATTTTAGAGACCGTAGAATAGATGCTTACGATGACCTGACAAAAAGGTGGCGTGATTAAAGAGTCATGTTTAAGCACATAATAATTGTTAATCATCGAACGTTAGTACTATTCAGAACGGTGCGTTATAGTCAAAATCTGCTGCAGAACTCATCATTGGTACCTTCACATGATGAGTCCTGCTTAGTTCTCTAATATTTACAGAGCATGAGTCTTTAAAACAGTACTCTCCCAATTAGACACCCTACTGCACACCAGCAAATTTACGCTTTTGCACTTTTACGACTGCTGACTGCGCCATACCATCTTTTCAGATTAGTTTGCTCATCAGTAATTTTAATACTCACAACTCTGGCAAAGTCGACTGCACACATGGCTGTAATATCGGCTATGGTGAATCGGTCACCAGCAATAAACTCAGATACAGCTAAACGTTTTTCTAATATGTTAAGAAAACTAGCGGCGTTTTTACCCGCTACCTCGCCGTATTCTTTAACGGGTGTCATACGGTCTTTAAAATAACCCGTTGTATGTTGAAAACACATGCCTACCTGACCAAAAAAATACAGTTCAACCTGTCGATGCCACATGTCAATGGTGGCTTTCTCTAGCGCATCTTTTCCCAATAAATTAATTTCCGGATACAGTTCTTCAAAGTATAAACAAATCGATGCGCCTTCACTAAGACAAGTGCCATCGTCTAACTCTAAAATAGGTATTTTCCCAACCGGATTTTTCTGGCGCATTTGTGATGATATATTTTCGCCCTTTTGCAAGTCCACTTGTACATATTCCATTGGGATATTTTTTTCTGCTAAAAAAATGCGCACTCGTCTTGGCGAAGGCGCTGTTTTAGTATCGTATATCTTCATAGTTCTTCTTCTCAAGTTTTGAGTTTTGCCAAAAGCAAAAGGTGAATGATCATTTAATTAAGCCAGTAACGCTTTCTATCGTTTTTACACTCAGATATTTATCTAAAGCTTTCATTAACTTCACAATCACTAAGTACAAACTGAATCAAGAATATACCGTAATTGTGTAGCTAATTTCATCAAGTCAGTTATTAACCCTCAAGACTGATATAATCAGTTTCTATTCTAACTAAGATGTGTGTAATAAGAATACCTATGCCAAACGAAAAAAATGTATTAAACCAACCATTAAAACTTTGCTGTGGAAACAGCGGTTTTACCCGTGAGGGTTTTTGTTATGTACCTTCAAGCGACCATGGAAATCACAGTGTTTGCGCTATTATCACCCAAGATTTTTTAGAGTTTTCAAAGTCTAGAGGCAACGATTTATCTACGCCGATCCCACAATATCAATTTGCCGGATTAAAAGAAGGAGATAAATGGTGTTTGTGCGCTGCAAGATGGCAAGAAGCATTTAACGCCAACTGCGCACCTAAGGTAGTTTTATCGGCAACCAACCAAGCCTGTTTAGCCATTATTAAATTAGAAGATTTACAATCTTGCTGCGTCACTGAGTAAATAAACGCTTCTAACCGTGTTGGGACTTCTCCCACTCTTGCACGGCTTGCTGACTGTTAGCCTGAATTTGCTGATGATTCTGGCTAACCCACCACTTTTCCATAATGCGCACATTTTTTTGATTCGATTTATAAAATAAGTCCACTATATCGCCCACAAATGGAATTAAACCAAGCAAAAAATCGACGCCTATATTTTTTAGCATGGTGATACGTAATGCTTTTGGTACTTGCATACTTTTTGCCATAGCAACAATGATAACTGACACTGCCACCATAATGATGTCACCTACAACAGGAATAAGACCCACTAAAAAATCTAATCCTAAACGGATACCTAAAAATGGTATACGTATCTTGGAATCGGTAAGATTAGCCAATTTCTGCGCTTTCAAAAGAGCCTCGGGGGCCTGAACTGTTTCGGTCATTTTTGCTCCATGATTACTATTTGATCATTATGCGATTACTATTCGATTACTATATGGTCACTAAAAATCATTAAGTTTAGTTAATTACTTGCAAAATTTGACCACAAAACCAAGCCATATAAGTGCCAACTGTATAACCGAATACAGCTAACATAACCGCAACAGGTGCCAATGATGGGTGAAACGCAGAGGCAACTATAGGTGCCGAAGCGGCGCCGCCTACATTGGCTTGACTACCTACCGCCATATAAAACAAAGGGGCTTTAATGAGCTTGGCGACAATCAACATAAGTGCAGCATGGACTAACATCCAAATTGCACCAATCACGAAGAATAAAGGCTGATCTGCAATCATAGTGATATCCATCTTCATGCCGATGGTTGCAATCAATATATATAAAAAAGCGGAGCCGATCTTTGAAGCGCCTGCTCCTTCTAGCTGTCTAACTTTAGTGAATGATAACGCTACACCAACTGAACTAGCAAAAACAATCATCCAGAAAAATTTACTATGAAAACTAAACTTACGTGCTTCAGGGAAATTTTCAACCAAATACGGCGCAATAGTATCAGCAAACATATGCGCAAAACCAGTTACGCCCAGTCCCACCGCTACAATCAACATAATGTCGTTTAAACTTGGTATACGTGAGTGTTCAGCCTGAAAACTCTTCACTTTTTCTTTAAGCTCATCAATTGCTGAGGTATCGGCACCCGTTTTAGCATCAATAGATTTTGCATTTGCCGCCATGATTAACAACACTGCCATCCATAAATTTGCCACTATGATATCAACCGTTACCATGGCCGAGAACATCTGGTCGCCTGCACCATAAATTTCTTTCATCGCCACTTGATTGGCACTACCACCAATCCAACTTCCTGCGACGGTTGTCATACCTCGCCAAACCGCATTGGGTCCGTCTACACCTAATAACTCAGGGAAAAAAGAAGCCACCAACAACAGCGCAATTGGCCCGCCAATTACAATACCCAAAGTGCCCGTAAAAAATAAAATGATAGCTTTGCTACCTAACTTAGCAATCGCTTTTAAGTCGACACTAATAGTTAATAATACTAAACAAGCAGGCAGCAAATAACGGGAAGCCACATAATAAAGCTGTGAGTTTTCACCATCGATCAAACCAAAAGTATTAAGTAATGAAGGTAAGAAATAACAAAGTAAAACTGACGGCACAAACATATAAAATTTGCGCCAAAAAGAAGCTTGGCTATTGGCAGTGTAAAACACTAAACCCAATAAAATTGCTAAAATGCCCATAACGGTGGCATCGTTAGTAAAAAGAGGGGTGTGGACCAAGGCTTGATCAGCGATAATTTGTGTAGACATGGACATTCCTGTTCTGCATCCGCCTTATCTACTCATAAAAGAGCTGACGCGGTTTTTCTAATTATTATGTCATAAGCACTGCTCTGTTATTTTTGTAATTCTGACAACACGAACAACATACAAAATGTAAACGTCATGTTAACACAAACTAATACTATGGTCTTGTTAGCTATCAAGACCAAAGTAAGGTACCTTTTTACTTTTCAGCGCCTATTGATATTGCCAATTCATTACGTAGTTCAGTGTTTTCTGGGGTGGTTGTCCATCCCTGTAGATGAGACTCAAGTAAGGTTGTTAATGCATGAATGTGCGCTTCATCCGCATTGAGTGCAGCAATATATTCATAACGTTCGCCACCCGCTTCAATAAAATATTCACGATTTTCTTCGCCAATTTCTTCAATTGTTTCCAAACAATCAGCAGCAAACCCTGGACAAACAATTTGCACAGACTTAACACCTTGCTCTGGAAATGCTTTAAGCGATTCATCAGTATAAGGTTTTAACCACTCCTCTCGACCAAAACGTGATTGAAAGCTAGTAAAGTGTTCATCAGCATTTATTCCCAACGCCTGTGCGATAAGCCGAGACGTTTTGTGGCATTCGCAATGATAAGGGTCACCGTTTAACAAATAACGCTTGGGAATGCCGTGATAACTAAAAATTAATTTGTCCGCTCGTCCATGCTTATCCCAATGAGCTTGAATTTTATCAGCCACCGCTTTGACGTAATCTGGGTTGTCATGGTAGTGCGTAATAAAGCGTAATTCAGGTATCCATCGCCTATTCCTAAAACTCTGAGCGATCGCATCAAAAGTAGAACCTGTGGTTGAAGCGCAATATTGTGGATATAACGGCAATACTAATAATTTTCGAACGCCTTGCTGTAAAATCTTGTCGACTACTGAGTCCACTGAAGGTGTGCCGTAACGCATAGCAAAATCTACTACTATATTATCACCATGTTGCTGCTGTAACTTATCTCGTAAAGCATTGGCTTGGTCTTGGGTGTGATACATAAGTGGTGAGCCTCTGTCGGACCACACAGTCTCGTAAGCTTTAGCTGAACGTTTTGGGCGAATATTTAATATGACTATATTTAAAATCATCCACCACAACAATCTAGGTACTTCAACCACTCTAGGGTCAGATAAAAATTCTTTTAGATAACGTTTTAATTCAGCTTTTTTAGGCGCATCAGGTGTGCCCAAATTTGTGACTAACACACCCACTTTATCGTTTTGGCTGTGGGTGAAAGTAGGACTGCCTTGGTATTTCATGGAAAACTCTTGATGATGTTTAGTAAGGGTGAATAGATATTTTACACAATAATTATCTATCCAAAGACTATTCATGAACAACTGTTATTAAAAAGCTATTTTTTTATACAGCTATATATGACTAACTATCTACGTAAAATTCGTTATATTGGACTAATGTTATTAAAAATCAATCTATTAGTCAGTTGAATTACATCGCTGAATTATGTAGCTGACAAAATGTTATTCAGAATAATATGAGTCACAAACATCAGTGTTTGCTCAGAATATTCAATGTTTTTTATGTCATCTCAGCTTTTAATTATGACTTGAAGCTGAGTAAAAATAATAGCCAGCTCTAAGGCACCTTATTGTTATGCATAGATAATATTTGCAGCTGCAATTTTGATATTTGTTCGGATATTTCCTTAAGACTTGGCTCACCCTCTTCTTCTAATGCTTCGACGCGCGCTTTAGTATTTTCTTGCTCCATAACGTTCACCACTATACCAATCACCATATTTAAAAAAGCAAAAGCAGTGAAGAAAATAAAACTCAAATAAAATACCCAACTAAAGGGATAAACTTCCATTGTTTCGTACATCACATCAGTCCAGTCTTCAAAGGTCATGACTCTGAATAAGGTCAACAGTGAAATAATGATATTACCCCATAAATCTGGGTTAATAGTGGCGAACAAGGTGCTGCCAACTGCGGCGTAAATATAGAAGATAATAAACATCAACAACATCACATAACCAAGTTGTGGCATTGCTTTGATTAAAGACACTAATAGAATTCTGAGCTCAGGGATGATTGAAATCATTCTTAATACTCTAAATACTCTGACTAACCTTGCCACTAACGCCAACTCAGTATTATCTGCAGGTATCAAACTAACAATAACGATCAACGTATCAAAGATATTCCAGAAATCTTTGAAAAAATCACGCTTACGCCGCTCAGCTAAAAACCGGATAGTGATTTCAGTCAGAAAAAAGGCGCTAATAAACCAGTCAAAAAACTTGGCGATACTGTAAATAGTCGCTGACATTTCATAGGTTTTTGCACCCACTAACAGCGCTG
>JBNMPD010000083.1:0-12533 GCA_051276225.1 Flavobacteriales bacterium | reverse complement strand
GCTGGCCTTAATAATTTCAATAAATTGATAGGTGTTTAAATTATGCATGATTACACGCCTGAAATATTCAAAGTTAACCTACCCAATATATGACCAATGTATAAAGTTTTACTGATCAAACAATCGGTAACATTATTCTAAATTAAAAAATCTTTGATTGTTATGAGGTTACGGTTAAAGTGAAGTTTATCCTGTCATGTTCTGCAAAGACGTCAGCAATGCGTAGACCTTTAGTATAGGTTCATAAACGCTGACATAAGTGACGTATTTTCGTTCAACCATTTATGATATTACGTCTCTAGTAAGACCGACAGAATACTTGAAATGTATGATGCCGTTTGTTGAACCTATTACCTATTATCTATTTCGTTACACCAATATTTACTTCGAGCCGGATAAGTTCATATTTACCCACCCATACACACACTGAAAAGTTCGCATTGATGAATAATAATGGCTACAAAAACTAAAGGACACCGAAAAATGCTATCCAATACCAAGATATTAGTGGTTGATGATGACGAGTTGACACGTCAGGTCTTGAGTAGTTACTTTGAAAACGAAGGTTACAACGTTTTGTGCGCTGCTACTGCAGAGGATGCTGAAGAGCTGTTAACCCTTGAAAGTGTAGATTTGATTTTACTTGATATCAGAATGCCAGGTAAAGATGGCCTAACGTTAACCAGAGAATTACGCGTTACCAGTGAAATCGGGATTATTTTAGTAACCGGCAGTCAAGACGAGGTTGACCGTCTTATCGGATTAGAATGTGGCGCAGATGAGTATGTGACGAAGCCATTTAATCCACGAGAAATTCTAGCTCGAGCAAAAAATCTGATTCGTCGTGTCCGACTTTGTCAACAGGCAAAATTGCAGGTTAATGGTGATTATATTTTGAAAGCATTTGATCGCTGGAAATTAAATCCTATAAGACGTCAGCTTATCGATGAACAACACTCAATCGTACAACTAACAGAAGGAGAATTTCAATTACTTAAGTGTTTGATGGATCATGTTGGAAAAATCATGAGTAGAGACCAAATACTTGATCAAATCCGTAATCGTGAATGGGTGCCTACTGATCGAACCGTTGATGTGTTGATTGGTCGGTTGCGCCGTAAACTTGCAGATGACTCCGCAGCACCTCGCCTAATTTTGACAGTCCATGGAGCAGGTTACCTGTTTACTCCCAAATTATCTGATGTCATATGAAATCAACTTTTGTTAGCCATTATTTTTATATAATAATGGGGTTGACGTTACTGACTTTATCCCCAAAAAGTCAGGCAACAGAATTAATAGCGTGTGGTCATCCCTATTATCCCCCCGTTTCTTGGTTACAAAATAATGAAATTATTGGCGTTGCGCCAGCTGTTGTTAAACTCATATTTGGCGAATTGGGTTATCAAGTTAGGCTTGATATGTTTGGTAATTGGAAACGCTGCCTACGAGAAGTAAAAACCGGGCATGCCGACATAGTGGTAGCGGCCTATCGGATAAAAACTCGCGAACCTCATTTCGACTTTAGTCAACAACATATCGTTGCCGACCCTATTGGAGTCTTTGTTAACCCTAAACAAGCTAAAGATTATCGTTCACTGGATGACTTAAAAGGTAAAACCGTAGGTTTACTGTTTGGTGATAGTTTTGGTGATAGCTTAGATAAATTTATAGAAGCTAATAATCACATCGAGTATGTTTCTGAGGGCAAACAGAATTTTGAAAAGTTTGTTCACGGCAGAATTGATTTTATGTTGCTTGGTATTCTTAGTGGTCAATTACAAACTATGAAGTTTGCATATAACAAACAAATCATCGCGGCACCACTTAAGTTAGACACCCAATATTATTATTTGGCTCTTAGCCCACACAGTCAACTTAAAAAACATCTACCGTATATTAACCATCGTTTACAGCAACTGCATCAAAGCGGTGAAATTCAAGCGTTACTCACTGAATACAGTCATCTTTATCTTGAATCATCAACTGAAGTTTATGCGGATAAACCATGAACCTTCAGCACATAAATGGCTTACGAAAGCTGATCAGCTACCCTAAAAAACATCCATTAAGTTATCGTATGATTGTTTATATCACCTTGTGTAGTTTTGTTTTTATTATGCTTTCAACAGCTCTACAAATTACCTTAGATTATCAACGAGAAATGCGAAATATCGATCAACAAGTTAAGTTGATACGCACTAGTTATACCGCCAGTCTAGCCAGAAGTCTTTGGGATTTTGATCAGGCCCAGCTTGAACTGCAACTTAAAGGTATCAAAGCGTTACCTGACATCGCTCACCTTGAACTTAAAGATCACACCCGTAATACTTTTATGCGTTTGCCAGAAAAATGGATGCATACCAACATCAACCTAAAGAAAACAAGTTTTACGCTCAGTATGCCCAATAATCTCAGTAGTAATATTGTGACAAATATGGGTGAAAATATTGTAAAAAATGAACAACGCCTACTGGGAACACTGGTTATTAGTAGTGATCTGTCTGCTATAAACGCTAGATTGTGGCGCACTGGTTTTAATATTTTATTAAACCAAACATTACTAGTAGCACTGATTATGTTGGTCATTATGTTTATTTTACAACGACTTATAACCCGTCATCTTGAGAGTATGGCTAGCTATAGTCAAGCTATCGGTGACGGTGAACTTGAGGCCTCACTGACATTAAATCGCAGACAACCGCGTGTATCCGATGAATTAAATCAATTAGTGAATGCACTTAATAATATGCGTCTGGCGGTCCGTCATGACATAAACCGGCGGGAACAAGAAAAACAGGCACTGCGCTACAATAGCGACCAACTTCAACAAATGGTTGAACGGCGAACGATGAGTTTGCAGCAAGCTAAAGAAGTAGCCGAGGAAGCCAACAATGCCAAATCAAAATTTTTAGCGACTATGAGCCATGAAATACGTACTCCAATGAACGGTATGCTTGGCATGATTCAATTATTGCAAAACAATGATCTCACCGAGCTGCAATACAACCGTATAAAAACATTGCATGATTCAACCGAAGCATTACTTGAAACTTTTGATCATGTGTTGCAATACGCCCAACTGGAAGAAGGTGGCTACGTTTGTTCTGAATCCTTTTTCTCGCTCGACGAATTACTCAATAATATTATTGACTTAATGCAGGTTAAGGCTGGTAAAAAGCATTTACGACTGAAACTTGACAATCAAATAGCTGGAGAGTGTTTTTTTGACGCCGCGATAAGTCTTCGTCAAATTCTGACTAACTTGTTAGCCAATGCGATAAAATTTACTGATCATGGTGAAATATTATTGTCTGTCACTCATCTTGAGCAGCTAGATAATCGACATCGGCTTTGTTTTTCAGTGAAAGATAGCGGGATCGGTATTGAACCGGCACTGCAGCAAAAAATATTCGATCGTTTCACTCAGGCTGATGAGTCTATCACCAGAAGATTCGGGGGTACGGGTCTTGGTCTTTCAATATGCCGTGAACTGAGTCAGGAAATGGGAGGACAAATTGGCGTCAAAAGTACCCTAGGCCAAGGCAGCACTTTTTGGTTTAATGTAGCGCTTAAAATGGCCAAAGCAGTTGAACATAAAAAACAAGCAACACTTCCAGTTTTACCTGTTTTGCCAGTTCTGCACATATTATTAGTTGAAGATCTAGAAATCAACCAACTGGTAGTGCTCGGTTTACTCGACAAACACCATGTTACGTTAGCTGATAATGGCCTGAACGCTTTAGATATTGCCAATCACGAGACCTTTGATATCATATTAATGGATATGCATTTACCCGGTCTAAGCGGATTAGAAGTGAGTGCCAAAATTCGCAAAAATCCTATTTCATCTAACTTCAAAACCCCAATAATAGCCTTGACTGCAAGCGTCAGACCTAGTGATATTCAAGATTATATCACTGCTGAATTACAAGATGTGGTAGCTAAACCTGTTAAACAACAGTTGTTGTTTAAGGCAATAGCACGGGCTATAGATCCTCAAAAATCCAAGCTGTTTAACCCAACATCACAAAAAAACACTACTAGTGAACCCCCTTTGATGGACCAATCAATGATCGAAACTCATCTTCAGATTTTAGGGCCGGCTAAATTGGTAAAACTGTTGCAAAATTTTTGTCATACTCAACAAAAACTCTGGCCGATATTACAAAAAAGCCTTGTGTCAAACGATTATTACGAGATAGAAAACCAAGCACATGAACTAGCAGGGGCTTGCGATATGATGGGGTTTTCACGCAGTAGTGAACTATTGCGACAGTTAGAATATAACGCCAAAAAGGGCGCTGTCGAGGCAAGGCCAGAACTTATATTACAACTTGATTTAATGATGACACAGAATTTAACCATTGCCTCAACCTATTTTAACCTCACTGACCTTTCGATGTAGGGTATTTGGATTTCTTAAGCTACTTATTTATTTAATTTGGATTACCTAAATCCTCCTCGTTTACATCTTTTTACATGTTATTCATTCTGAGTTTACATCTTCCCTTTAATGTTAATTACCTTATGGATAGAACACCTTATAATTTTTAAAATAGTTTCGTCCAATACCTGATAATTAACAGGAGTAAAAAGTGACTGAAAATAAAAAGTTAATGCCAAGTTTCTTTATGGCAACACTGCCAATAATATTGACACTGGGAATACTGGCCGTTCAATTATTCTATTTTGGCGATTTTACGCCTCATGTTCCTCTCGCCATTGGTATTGCTATTACAGCTTCATTAGCATGGTTTCGAGGTTATCGCTGGCATGAAGTTGAACAAGGCGTGATGCACGTTGTTCGTGTTGGCCTGCCATCCATCGCAATTCTGATGACCGTAGGTATGATCGTCGCTGTCTGGATTGCAAGTGGTACGGTACCTGTTTTAATTTTTTATGGCCTTAAGATATTAAATCCAGAAATATTTCTAGCTGCAGGGATGCTGTTATGTGCTGTAGTGTCTGTATCTTTGGGAACGTCTTGGGGTACCACTGGTACAGTAGGACTTGCATTAATGGGAATTGGATCTGGCTTTGATATACCCATGTATTGGACTGCAGGGGCAGTCGTTTCTGGCGCTTTTTTTGGTGATAAAATATCACCTCTCTCAGATACGACTAATTTGGCTCCTGCCGTAACAGGCGTCAATCTGTTTGATCATATTCGTAACATGATGCCGACAACAGTCCCCGCTATGCTGATTGCTTTTACTATCTATTTATTTGTGGGGTTCAATTTAATTGGCAGCAGCCAAGTTGACTTTTCTAAAATAGAAGCCATCACCTATGGCCTAGAAAGTAATTTCAATCTCTCTTTATGGGTGTTACTGCCCCCTGTTTTTGTCATTATACTTGCGTTAAAAAGAATGCCTGCCCTGCCCTCCTTATTTGCAGGTGTCTTTCTGGGAGCGTTATTGGCAATGTTTTTTCAGGACGCTTCACTACATCAAATATTTAATTTTATGCAATCAGGATACAAAATTGAAACGGGTGTGACTGAAATCGATGGTTTGCTAAATCGTGGCGGTATTCAATCAATGACTTGGGTTATTACACTGGTTATTATTGCGTTAGGTTTTGGTGGCGCACTCGAAAGAACTCAGTGTTTGGATAAAATCATTCAGGTATTACTGAGCCGTGTTGATTCATTTTTTGGTTTGCAAGCAGCGGCTACTAGTACTGCCATTGCCACCAATCTTGTTGCTGGCGACCCTTATCTCTCTATTGCCTTACCGGGTCGAATGTTTGCTTCGGCTTATGTCAAACAAGGTTATTCAAAATTGAACTTGTCACGTGCAGTTGAAGAAGGTGGCACCTTGATTTCTCCTCTTGTGCCTTGGAATGCTGGTGGCGCTTTTGTGATCACTGCATTAGGTCTGGGAATTAGTGAAGGTAATCTAGAAAATTTACTTTATATCCCATTGGCTTTCGCCTGTTGGTTATCACCTGTAATTGGCATGTGTTATGCCTCTATGGGCTACTTTTCACCAAAAATTTCAGCCGATGAATTAGCACGATATAAACAAGAAGAGTCAATATCTGAAGAGTAACGCTGACGAATAAGAGTTGCATGTTATGTCTATTCGAAAAGCTTAGATACTTAATAAAATGCGTCATCGAATCAAATCATGTCGTTTAGAATAAACAAACGATTACAGATAAATGTAATCTAGTGTTGGGTTTGTGACACAAGGTCCCGTTTACAGTGATTCGATACTGTAGTGATTTTGATTGTTTTAAACATAGTGTTGGTCCAGTAATGTCAATTAGAAAAGGTAAGACCATGCAACAATATTCAGGATTTGGCTTGTTAAAACACTCGTTAAGCTATCACGAAAACTGGCAACGGGTTTGGAGTAATCCTATTCCAAAAAAGCATTACGACGTAGTGATCATAGGCGGTGGCGGTCATGGTCTGGCGACTGCTTACTACTTAGCTAAAGAGCATGGCATTACTAACATTGCGGTGGTTGAAAAAGGCTATTTAGGCGGTGGTAACACCGCGCGTAACACCACTATTGTTCGCTCTAATTATTTATGGGACGAAGCGTCTCATCTATATGAACATTCGTTAAAACTTTGGGAAGGTTTAGCACAAGAACTGAATTATAACTTGATGTTTAGCCAACGTGGAGTGTTGAATCTAGGTCATACTTTGCAAGATATGCGCGACATCGAACGACGTGTCAATGCTAACCGGTTAAACGGTATTGATTGTGAAGTACTTAACAATTCACAAGTTCAAGAAATGGTACCCATTTTGAACTGTTCTAAAAACGCTCGATACCCAGTAATGGGAGCTTCATGGCAAGCTCGTGGTGGAACAGCCCGTCATGACGCCGTCGCTTGGGGTTATGCTCGCGCAGCTAATGCATTAGGTGTTGATTTATTGCAACAAACTGAGGTCACCGGTATTCGTCGCCAAGATGGCGCGGTGCAAGGTGTTGAAACCAATCGTGGTTTTATTTCTGCCAGTAAGGTCGCTTGTGTTGCTGCGGGTAATTCAAGTGTAGTGGCGAAGATGGTAGGCATGGAATTACCACTTGAATCTCATCCACTTCAGGCAATGGTGTCAGAACCATTGAAACCCATACTAAATACAGTCGTAATGTCTAATCATGTTCACGGTTATATGAGTCAATCTGATAAAGGTGACTTGGTTATTGGTGCTGGTATTGATGGTTATTTAGGATACGGTCAACGCGGTTCATTCAACGTGGTTGAGCATACTATTGCAGCGATTATCGAAATGTTCCCAATATTTAGTCGAGTGCGTCTTAATCGTAGTTGGGCCGGTGTTGTTGATACCTGTCCTGATGCGTGCCCTATTATTTCGAAAACCCATATCAAGGGACTTTATTTTAACTGCGGTTGGGGCACAGGTGGTTTCAAAGCAACACCTGGCTCAGGCCATGTATTTGCTCATACTGTTGCCCACGACGAACCTCACCCGTTAGCAAAACCATTTAGTATAGAACGTTTTACTTCTGGCGAACTTATTGACGAACACGGCGCTGCCGGCGTAGCCCACTAATAGGAATTATTTATGTTACTTATTCACTGTCCTTATTGTGAAGAGATGCGCGAAGAAGAAGAGTTTAGTCCAATAGGACAAGCCCATATTACGCGTCCACAAAATCCGGAAGCGTTGAGCGATGAGCAATGGGCACGTTATTTGTTTTTCCGTAAAAATCCACGAGGTTTACACCACGAACTATGGCTACATGCCCATGGTTGTCGTAAATATTTTAACATGACCAAAAACACTGTGACTTATCAAATCATGGAAACTTATAAAATGGGTCTACAACCCAGTTTCACTGCTAGTGAAGAGGGTTAATTATGAGCCAAGTTAATCGGACTGCAACCAGCAGCAAACACATTGATCGCAACCGCAAGCTAACCTTCACATTTAATGGTAAACAATACCAAGGCTTCGATGGAGACACCCTAGCCTCAGCCTTATTGGCCAATGGTGTTGATGTAGTTGGTCGTAGTTTTAAATATGCACGTCCTCGCGGTATTATTACCAGTGATTCACAAGAGCCCAATGCAATTTTCCAAATTGGCTCGACACAAGCCACCACTATTCCTAACCCACGTGCCACCCAAGTTGAACTTTATGATGGGCTTGTAGCCAGTTCTACTAACGGCTGGCCAAATGTTGACTTTGATTTAATGTCAACGGTGGGTAAATTAGGTGGTTCCATGATGCCGGTGGGTTTTTATTATAAAACCTTTATGTTTCCTCAATCATTATGGAAATCTTACGAACACTTGATACGAAAAGGCGCTGGCCTTGGCGCTAGCCCTAAGCAAAACGATCCGGACAGTTATGACAAAATGCATCACCATTGTGATGTAATGATCATTGGTGGTGGGCCAGCAGGACTAGCCGCAGCTTTGTCTGCTGCAGAATCTGGCGCACGGGTTATCATTTGTGATGAACAAAACGAATTTGGCGGCAGTCTTTTGTGTAGTAAGCAGCAAATAGAAGGTCTACTACCGAGCCACTGGGTTGATAAAACGATAGCTGCTCTTTCCAAGATGGCCAACGTGCTAATGTTAACACGCAGCACTGCTTTCGGTTATTACGATCATAACTTGGTGGGCATAAACGAGCAGCGCACCGACCATTTAGGTGAGCATCAGCTTCAACATTCACGTCAGCGTTTACATAAGGTGCGGGCAAAACAAGTCATTTTGGCCACAGGTGCTCATGAACGCCCCTTGGTTTATGCTAATAATGACGTACCCGGATGTATGTTAGCCAATGCAGTTTCTACTTACATAAATCGCTATGATGTTGTACCCGGTAATGAATTGGTATTAATGACAACCAATGATAACGCCTACAAAACAGCTATTGACTGGCATCAGGCTGGCCGTAAAGTGGTCTCAATCGTTGACACTCGTGTTACCTCAAATGGTGATTTAGTGCTTGAGGTTAAAAAATTAGGTATCGCTATCATTTTTGGTCATGCCGTCATCGAGGTAAAAGGCAACAAACGGGTTAAAAGTGTTGATATCGCACCTATCGATGCTGAAAAAAATTGTGTCACCGGCGCTGTAATACATCTTTCTTGTGACACTGTCGCAAGCTCCGGTGGCTGGAGTCCGGTTATACATTTATCATCACATTCTGGCTCTCGTCCAGTATGGAATGAGGACGTAGTTGGCTTTGTGCCCGGCGAAACGATACAACAGCAACATACGTGCGGCGGCATAGAAGGTGTTTATGCATTATCGGATGTTATCAAAGGTAGCTTTGCTACAGGATCAATAGCCGCACAAGCAGCAGGTAAAGGTGATGGAAATTATAAGGGCACATTACCTGAAACGTGTGATCCACAAGAAGAGGCCTCAATGGCTTTATTTCACGTGCCACATCACAAAAAAACCAGCCGTGCACCCAAACAGTTTGTTGATTATCAAAATGATGTGACCGCTGCAGGCATCGAACTGGCAAATCGTGAAGGCTTTGAGTCTATCGAACATGTAAAACGTTATACCGCGTTAGGTTTTGGTACTGACCAAGGCAAGTTAGGTAATATTAATGGCATGGCCATCACGGCTAAGTCATTAGGTAAAACGATCCCTGAAACGGGCACGACAATCTTTCGCCCAATGTATACACCAACAACCTTTGGTGCTTTAGCTGGGGCCGATGTAAATCATCTATTTGATCCAGCACGTTATAGCGCCATGCACAAATGGCATCTTGAACATGGCGCCGAATTTGAAGACGTTGGTCAATGGAAACGACCTTGGTATTTTCCACAACCTGGGGAAACCATGCAACAAACCCTAGAGCGTGAATGTTTGGCTACTCGCCAAAGTGTTGGAATTTTAGACGCATCCACTTTAGGTAAAATAGATATTCAAGGTAAAGACGCCCGCGAATTTTTAAATCGTGTTTATACCAATCCTTGGAGTAAATTGGCCGTTGGTAAATGTCGATATGGAGTAATGTGCAAAGAAGACGGTATGGTCTTTGATGATGGCGTAACGGCATGCATTAATGAAAATCGTTTTCTGATGACAACAACAACAGGTGGCGCAGCCGGTGTATTGCAGTGGTTAGAATTATGGCATCAGACCGAATGGCCTGAGCTTGAGGTGTATTTCTCAACAGTGACAGACCATTGGTCAACCATGACTATATCAGGTCCTAATTCTCGTAAAGTGTTAGAAAAAATCTGTGACGTGGATGTCAGTAATGACAGTTTCAAATATATGGACTGGATAGAAGCCAATGTAGCTGGTGTTAAGGCACGTATTTTCCGCATATCTTTTACTGGCGAGTTGTCCTTTGAGATTAATGTGCAAGCTAACTATGGTATGCATACTTGGCTTGCAGTTATTGCAGCGGGTCAAGAGTTTACTATTACGCCCTACGGCACCGAAACAATGCATATTTTACGGGCAGAAAAAGGCTTTATTATTGTGGGTCAAGACACTGATGGTTCAGTTACGCCACAAGATTTAGATATGGATTGGGTGGTGGGTAAGAAAAAAGAATTTAGTTTTATTGGTAAACGTTCTTGGACCCGTCATGACAACAATCGAGATGACCGAAAACAAATGGTTGGCTTAAAACCCAAAGACCCAAAATTTGTATTGCCAGAAGGTTCACAAATTGTTTTTGAAAAAAACCAGAGCATTCCAATGACTATGGTGGGGCATGTAACGTCAAGCTATTACAGCGCTTATTTAGGTTATTCATTTGCTCTAGCCGTAGTTAAAGGTGGGATTAACCGCAAAGGTCAAAGTGTATTTTTACCTTTGAGTGATGGCACCACTGTTGAAGCAGAGATCTGCAGCCCTGTATTTTATGATCCAAAGGGAGATCGTCAAAATGTTTAATTCAATTCAATTGGAATCGCCATTGCATCATGTTGAGCTTGAGCACTTAATGAGTCAATCAGACCCTAAAGGTATTGTATTTCATGAAGCAGCATTATTGGGACACCTTAATTTACGCGGTAATGTTAAAGATGTCGATTTTGTGGCCGGTGTACAACAAGCCTTAGGTGTTGCATTGCCTATCACTTCTTGTAGCAGTACCAAAAGTGAACTTGTGCAAGTCATGTGGTTAGCGCCTGATGAGTGGCTAATTGTAGTTGCTTCGGGTAGTGAATATGATGTGGAGCAGAAACTCCGCTCCACTCTTAAAGGCCATTTTGCAGTGAGTGATATTAGTGGCGCTCAAACGATCATTGAGTTAAGTGGCGACAATGTTTTGGATTTGATGCAGAAATCAACTGGTTATGATCTACATTTGCAGAGTTTTCCTGTTGGTAAAGTTATAGGCACAAATTTTGCCAAGGCGGGCGCGCATATTTTGCGTGTTAGTGAAAACAAGTTTCAATTAGTGGTGCGCCGAAGTTTTTCTGACTATATCTGGTTATGGATCCAACAGAACAGCCAAGAATATGGCATAACTATTGTTTAAGTGATGACTTAAATAACTCAGTAAATAACTAATTAAATATTGACTGAGAAAACTAATTATAAAATCACTCATTAAACTACTTATAAAATAGCGTCAATAATTAAGCCGCTTAATTTTAGCACCCTAAGGTTAAGCGTTAAGCCCTGTTAAAATTTAAATAGAGGATCGAAAATGTCCGATATCAAAACAACATCAGAAACCCACATTATCACTGCAAATTGCCCTAGCCGACCTGGTACCGTAGATGTGGTTACCCGTTTTTTGTACGAAAAAGGTTTTTATATCAATGAAATTCATTCATTTGATGACACGAATGACAATCGTTTTTTCATTCGTGTCGAGTTTAGAGCTGATAAAACAACGGAATTTAATCAAGCTGATTTTTTTCAAGAATTTGAACTTCGTGCCAATGAATTTGAAATGCAATGGCAACTGACTTCACGTCCTTATAAATCTAAAGTAGTGATCATGGTGTCAAAACACGACCATTGTCTAAATGATTTATTATATCGTTATCGGACAGGCGATCTCGACATTGAAATTCCAGCGATCATTTCTAATCATCCAGATTTAGAACAACTGGCAAATTGGCATAACATTCCTTATTACCACTTGCCTATCAGTAAAGAAACTAAATCTGATCAAGAAGCCAAAGTTTGGCAAATTATTAAAGATAGCGAAGCCGACTTAGTTGTCTTAGCGCGTTATATGCAAGTACTGTCTTCTGAGATGTGTAAAAAGCTGGCAGGTAAAGCTATTAACATTCACCATTCTTTACTACCCGGTTTTAAAGGCGCTAAGCCTTATTATCAGGCTTATGAACGTGGAATAAAATTAGTGGGGGCTACGGCACATTACGTCAGTGACGATCTTGATGAAGGGCCCATAATTAGTCAAGGTGTTGAAACGGTTGATCACGGTCATTATCCACATGATTTAGCAGCTAAAGGGCGTGACGTAGAATGTTTGACTCTTTCCCGCGCAGTACGCTGTCATATTGAGCGTCGAATATTTTTGCACGGCAAAAAAACCGTCGTGTTTTCTAAATAACTTAAAGTGCATGTTGCATAAT
>JBNMPD010000082.1:0-12587 GCA_051276225.1 Flavobacteriales bacterium | reverse complement strand
TACTGACGATAAATGGGCAGCAAACGCTGTTACTAAATATGAAAGACAGACAAGCCATCATCATTAAAATTTTAGGGATAAATTACCAGAGAATATATTCTTAAAATGCTGCGGAATGTCAGTTAGATATGTCGGGTGAAATCCATTTCAACACGAAGCACGCGGCCTATAACAATGTCGTCTGATTCGATGCGGTAATAAATGGAATGAGCGCCAGAAATTACACGGCGGCAATTGGGATAGATGCCATCAATAGCGGCATACTGAAAAGGATTTTCAGCCGACCTTTGGCATTTTTCAATGATAGATTGATAGTAAATTATGGCCGCGTTAACGCCATATTCTTCAACCCCAGCACTTAATATTTTACTAAGAACTTCATCTGCTTTCTCTGTAAAAACATACGTCACTGTATGCTTTTCTTGCTCAATACGTCTTGCATAATATCCTTAGCACTTCGGGGGCTTATACCGCTGTTAAAACCCTCATCTAACAAACCCCGCAAAACCGCTAGGCTAGATTGTGCTTTCTGCTCTTGTAGCAAGCGCAAAGCTTCCCGCACGACTTCACTTTGGTTGTTATATTCACCCGCCGCGATCAAGTCCTCGATAAAAGTGCTTAGCTCACTGCTGGGCTGAAATGTAATAGTACGAGTCATAAAAACCTCATGTAAGTTTTGTTCTTACACTAAAATTACACGTGAAATACCACTGATGCAAGAATATTTATATTTGATAATTATCAGAACAGCCATAATAGTGAATCCATTAGATTCATAACAAAACTTTCTTGGCGGCACAGCCGCGGCTTTTGCTCTACCCTGGCATTTATGTTCGCTAGTTATCAGGTGAATTTAGTAGGGCAATTGGCAAGCGTACGCCGCGCGGGATGCCAATTGAGCTTTCCGTCTATTTTCCTGCCTGATGTAAACACTATGACTTAGTCACTCACACATCCATGATGATATGCACTCGGTTACAGCGTAACATACTAGACGTCCCGCGCGGCGTCCGCTTGTCGAGTTGTTAAACTGGGCGAAGCCGTGCTTCTAAAAAATCAAGTTTCACCCTGCTAAATTTGCCTGATAATCGGATGAAGAACATAGTCCGGCGAGCGGCTTATTTTTATGAAATACGTCCTATATTTCACCCTTTGGGCCATCCCGTGGATGTTCAAATTTTTCCAGAAAAATTTGTGGTTACTTTATTCTTAGCTGTAGACTAAATTTAAAGGATAGATTTAGAAAATTTTATCAATACAGTCACCGTAACAAAAAAGTCGGCTATGCTGGCAACCCCTTCGGTGGCTCTGCCACTCCCTTACCCGTCTTTAAAGTTTCAGCACAAAAAGGCATATTTTAGGGGCAAATGGCATGCATGCCATTTAAGCTTTTAAGCGATATTTTCCTGCCTTATGTAAACACTTTAAGCTAGTCAATCACGCGTCCATGATAATACTCTATTGGAACACCCACATTAACAAACCAATCAACTCGTCAAACCAACATGAGTTGAGCACGGCATTAGTAAGGTAGAAACGTTTATTTCATTATCTTCGTCAGAAGGGCTGAATTAATGTGACTGTCCAGATAGCGTTATTTGGTGATAAAGGATTGATAAGGTTATTAAAAGTAGTGCAGACGAAACAACGTTATTTGAATGGATAACTCAGGCTATTAGTAATACCGATCCCCATAAACAATTAACTACTTTTCCTAACAAATAAAAAAGCGACCACTTAAGGTCGCTTATTTAGATTACTTTATGACTAAACTAAAACTGGGTGTTATACCTAATACCAAATTCGCTCGCATCATTACTTAATACTTGCAAAATATAGTCGCCTGTATTTAGGCGGGCATTATCGTAACGCTCGTCGAATATATTTTTTCCGTAGAAAGCCACTTTCCAGTTACCTTCAGCAGGCGTGTAAGTCACATTAACATTAACCAGTTCACGGCTGTCAATTTCAGTCAATCTGCCAGGATCTGAGCTAGGCTCTCCATACATGTCACTTCGAAATGAATAATCAATTCTGGTGTTAATGGTTGCGCCACCAGCCAACTCCAATTCGTATGACGGGCTGATTGATGCGGTTAAATCAGGCGTTAATGGTGCAACAGGTTTAACCCCATCTTGCTCAGTGACGTCTACATCCATATAACCGAGGCTAGTATGCACTTTAAAATTTTCGCTAAAGTAAAGTGTACTTTCCCACTCTATTCCCCGTGATGTTTGTTCCACCACTAGGTTACTAGTATCAAACCCTCCTTCAGAAGTAGTACTAACTTGATATGGCAAGTCTTCATATTCAGTATTGAATATCGCAACACTCATACTGAAATCATCGGTGACTTGACCTTTCAGGCCCAATTCGTAGTTAACGGCAGTGATATTATCTGATGCAACAAAACATAAGGGGTCACCAAACAGGCAAAAAGGTCGTGCGGGGAACTGACCTGATTGATAACCACTTTGCACACTACCGTAAAAATTAAGGCCATTCTCTAAGGTATAATTTGCCGATAATTCAAAGCTAAGTTCATTCCAATCATCTTCTGAAGTAAAAGGGCCAATTCCCACGTTTGCTGTGGCTATTTTTTCATCTTTGGTATAGCGCACACCACCAGAAATACGCAGGTCGTCTGTCACGCCATAACCTAGGTTAACAAACACTGCACGACTGGTCGTTTCTTGGTCAAGCTCCAATAAGTTGCCACCTCCATTAAAACTGGAGTCTGCCCCTTGACGATTACTGCCCTCTTCATTGAACCAATATATGCCAGAGACAAAATCAAATTCGTCGTAATAGCCATTTAACTGCAACTCGATTGAAGTCTGATCGGCATCCCCTTTTTCGGGATAATGGTCAAGGGCAAAAACGGTGCCGTCATCATCTAAGCCTGCTTTGTACTCAGAAGTACGATGACTCACTATTGCTTTGGTTGATAACGTATCTGAAAGACTCCAGTCTGCTGTTATTGACAGTCCTTGCGCTTCATTGGTCACTGTAGTGACTTCCTCAGTGCCTGTTGCGTTGTTATAGGGGTCTGCTGATACGTCAGTATTACGCAGCGGCCCTACTGGAGTGGCAGAGCCAAAACGCATGCCTGTATAATAAGCACCTGTGGGGATTTCATCAATTAAGGTGGTGTAAGGTCTGAGTCCTCCTTCACCGTCATTTGCATCAGCGGTCAACACCACACTAAAATCATCGTTGGGAGCATACTTCACAGATAAGCGTCCGTATAATTCTTTGGTTTCGCCTACATCATATTCTGCATCTGGGATGTTTATAAATTCGCCTAGACCATCGCGTGCGTTATATCCGGCATTAAAGTTGAACGTAACAGAATCGCTGAGCGCTCTATTCACAAAAACATCAGCCTTGATACGGCCACGCGTACCCGCTTGAACGCCTACTTTAGTTAGCGCCTCAGCATCGGGCTGTTTGGTGATAATATTAATGGCACCACCGATAGAGTTTCTGCCATAAAGCGTGCCTTGTGGGCCACGCAACACTTCGATACGTTCAATATTATTCAAATTCCAGTTCTGGCCAACTTGACGCCCAAGATAAACGCCATCAACGTAAACGCTGACACCAGGGTCAGTGGTAATCAGATGGTCTTGCAAACCAATACCACGAATAAAGGGGTTGGCTGAAGAAGTATGTCCGGCTGAAAAGCCTGTCACGTTTAGATTAGGAACAAATTTCCCTACATCAGTTAAATCACTGATACCTTGAGCTGCCAGTACTTCTCCACTAAAAGCGCTGATGGAAAGAGGCACTTCGTAAATTACTTGTGAGCGCTTGGTTGCAGTAACAGTAATAGATTCAATTCTGTCATTGTTGTCTTTTTCGGCTGTTTTTTGTTGCGCATTCAGCGACCCGCAAAAGGTAATTGACATGGCGCTAGCCAATAAAGCCAAACGGAAAGCCGGTCTGGAAGTTAGGTTATTATGTGTATTACTCAATGTTATTCTCCAATATTATTATTTTAATGTCGCTTAACCACTTATATGTATTTTTTCTTGGTGCTGTGTAATTTTATACCTTTAAGACTTAGCTCAAATCGAACCATAAACGAACTATTGTTACTGTTTTGTAATAGCGTATTCAAATATTAAGACCCCCCCTCAACTTCACGCGCAAAGAAAAGCTCAATAGGATAAACGTTGCATGCTGCTGAAGTTTTATTAAATTTAATATTAACAATGCTTAGATAAGCCATGGCTAGACAAAAATATTACATCAATGATAGTCACAGATAGTAAACATAGATAGTAGACATAGAACATCTAAATTAGGGATGCTTGGAGTCATAAAAAGTGTAAACATATCAGAGACCTCATTAGAGAAAGCTTAAAAACAGTCATATAAAATTATTTTATAAGCAGTCTATTGCTACCTAATCTTATAAAACGCTGCTTTAACAATGTTCAAGCTCTTAGACGGGCGGTAAGACAATCACTTTTTTCAAAATGACTTGTTCTACTGGTACATCTGACCAGCCATATGTGGCGTCATAGTCTGTTTTTACTTTGGCTATTTTATCTAATACTTCATAACCCTCAACAACCATACCAAATACGGTATATCCCCATTTTCTTCCGGGATCTAAGCTATCGTTATTATCCATATTAAAGAAAAATTGGCGAGTGGCAGAGTGTGGGTCCTTTTCTCTTGCCATAGTGATATTGTACATCTTATTTTTTAGGCCATTGCCAGACTCATTAAATATTTTTCCAAATGATGGTTTTATTACAAAATTAGTGTCGTAACCTCCACCTTGAACAACAAATTCAGGCACTATGCGATGAAAAATGGTGTCTTCGTAACTGCGTTTGTCTACATAACGCAAAAAATTATTAACTGTAATGGGCGCTCTAGACCGATCTAGTTCAACAATAATATCGCCCATGCTGGTGACCATTTTCACACGAGGGTAATAATTATTAGGTTGAATATGTGAACCATCGTCTTTAATTTTTGCAACGGCCAAAGTTGGGACGCTGACAAAAAAAGCGACCAGAAGAGGGATGAAAAAAGGGCTGAAAAAAGCGGCGTGAAGTGTTTTTAACATTGTGATATTCCTAGGGCCTAACATTTAATAGCAGACAAAATACTAAATTTTTGATTGGTTGCAACCGTTGTTGCATTACCAAACAATCTTTTTAATTTATTCGGGTAATCCAAATGCCGGTTGCCCACCACAAACAATTGCCCGCCATTTTGAAGCACTGACTTGGCATCTTTAAACATTTGCCACGCAATATGATCAGTAATGGCATTTTGTTGGTGAAAAGGTGGATTACATAACACTATGTCTATTTCAGAAAATTTGGATTGTTTAGTGAATTCATCCAAACAATTGTTTACTAAGAATTCTGACTGAGACTCTTTTTCAGCTAGGTTGGCCAATACGTTTTGCTTAGCAGAGGCAACGGCCATAGATGACTCATCAGTAAACACTACTTTGGTTTTTTTATTTTGATTGAGGATATGTAAACCTAACACTCCATTGCCACAGCCTAAATCGATGACTGTTTTGTTATCCATATTAGTCAATTTAGACAAATTTTCAAGCATAAACCTGGCGCCTATATCCAGTTGCTGACGGGCAAACACATTGGCCATATTACTGATTTCAAACCGAGGTTTATCAGTGAACCAAACCGTTGGATAAGGACTTAAATGAGATTTATTACAGGTTGGCTGGCAGAAAACCAAGCGTGCCTTTTTCTTAGCCAATGAGGTAGTAGTGACACCTAAATATTTTTCAAACAGGGCTAAAGTGGATTTTTGTATCAGCGCAGCTTTGCCTGCGGCTATCACTTTAGTCGATGGTAAAACTCTCGTTTGTAAGTCAATTAATTGTTGTTCAAGTAACGCCGTAGTTTTAGGGATTTTGAGTAAAACAAGGTCTACTGGTAAATCTACTGGAGTGACGGAATCATAAAACATCACTGACTCAGCAGGGATATTATTTTGCTGCAGATTAACCAAGCAAGATTGTTTAGCTACAAAAGAATCACTGACCCATATAGGTTTAAAATCAGCAAACCAACAAGCTAAAGAACCAAAATCATCATTGTAAATACTCACAGTTTGGCTTTGTAAGTCTTGAATATTTTTTTCAACATATTCAATTAGGTATTCATCTGCAGCATCCCACGCTTGCCAACTTGGATGTTGTAATTCTTGTGGGTACCTAACTAACTGCAAGTTTCTGTCTAAAAGCGTTAAACTGGTGTTCATTTATGTCCGAATTTGGTGGGTTATGCAACAGTCACTGTTTGAATCACAATATGATAACACGCCAATACATCTTGATATGCCAGATGCAAATCTAAAGTACTATCCTAATTTTATTCCGCCAGCAGAAGCAGCAAACATTATGTGCTCACTGCTACAGCAGTTAGACTGGCGCCAAGAACAGATCACCCTATACGGAAAAACCTTTGACGTTCCTAGATTACAAGCCTGGTATGGCGATGAAAATGCGGACTATCAATATTCAAATTTGAGCATGCGCCCCTTGCCATGGAATCCAGCATTACTTGCACTTAAACAAAAATGTGAAAACGTCAGCAACAGTCGTTTTAATTCAGTACTGGCAAATTTGTATCGTCATGGCCAAGATGGAATGGGTCGCCATGCAGACAATGAACCCGAACTAGGTCAGCAGCCTGTGATTGCCTCGTTAAGCTTTGGTGAAGTGCGTAATTTAGATTTTTATCACAACCAGACTAAAGAGAAAGTCAGATTACCATTAGGCAGTGGCAGTCTATTGGTAATGAGTGGCGATACTCAAACATATTGGCAACACAGCTTAGCAAAAACCAAAAAAGTGCTAGCAGCAAGAGTCAATCTCACGTTCAGATACGTACTCAGCATTGGCCATGGTTAGTACATAAACATATAAAGGTTTGTACAAAAACCAACAAAAAAAATCACCAGCCGTCAATGAGTATATGATCGGGATAAACGAGCTAATCAGAAGTAAAATATCGCGTCGCTTTTTTAAAGCTAAAATTGATACTACAAAAAATTATTGGTTATTTAGAGCCTAAATTACCTTGGAGAATATATGAAGATTCAAAATAACATTGAAAAAAAGTTGCTCAGTCACTTTAATCCACAACACCTTCAAGTCATTAACGAAAGTGCTATGCATAATGTACCAGCGGGATCAGAGAGTCATTTTAAAGTGGTTATAGTCTCGCCTAGTTTCAGCGGCGAGCGCTTGATAAAACGCCACAGAGCGGTTAATTCAGTTTTAAAAGAAGAGTTAGCAAACGACATTCATGCTTTAGCTTTGCATACCTATACACAAGAAGAATGGCACAACCTATATGGTGAATTTCCAAGTTCACCTAATTGCCTGGGTGGCAGTAAAATAGAACCGTAAAGAGAACAGTAAAAGAGTAATGAGAAGAACAGTAAAAATAGCAGTAAAAAGGCGTCATA
Organism: Flavobacteriales bacterium; assembly: GCA_051276225.1. Lineage (GTDB taxonomy): Bacteria > Pseudomonadota > Gammaproteobacteria > Enterobacterales > Alteromonadaceae > Paraglaciecola. Next base: position 5,114 of record JBNMPD010000082.1, on the reverse strand, counting down.
AAGACGCCTTTGTATTCACAGCACGTTAACATTTGTTATCATGCAAATCCCAGTTTCAGATACTTAAAACTTATAAGTAGCTTGAAGATAAGTAAATCTTCCCTGTGCGTTATGCGTTCCTGACGCGTAACCCTTCCATGAACTGTAACTAAACGATGGATCTTCGTTTAACAGGTTTGTTATACCTAATGTCAGAGTGGTATTTTCTATACCCGCATAGTTAACAGTGGTATCCACCGTTACCATAGCATCGATATCGGGGGCTATAGTGCCGTCCGTTCGAGTTCGAACAGCAGAATCTTCTTCAAAATCGCCTACATAGTTAATGGCAAAGTTTGCACTCCAGTCTGCTTTTACCCAAGATCCAGAAGTTGTCCAACGAATTTCCGGCTGCTCAAATCCTCCTTCCTGAGTATCGACAAGACCACCAGTTCGAATATCTTCGTAGTTTAGTACGTAGTTTAAGACGTAATTAAATTTGAAGTCACCTATGTCAGATGACATTTTGTAACCTAAATCAAAGTCTAAACCTGATGTTTTCAGATCGAATAAATTTTCAAAGCGGTCAAAAATAACCTCTACTTGACCAGGATCGCCAGGTACACCTGTATTCAAACGCTTAACAACCGACTGATTGCCCCCTTGAGAGGTCATTACGAACTGAGTGTCTTTACCTATTACATTTTCAATATCATAATTATAATAATCTAAAGAAAAATCCATATCTTCTGTGATTTCATAAATGATACCTAAGTTATAACTCTTAGACTCCTCTGGTCCTAAATCAGGGTTACCTGCCAATTGTGCCGTATATTCAAAAAGCTCACAGGCTTGATCAACATTACCTATGGCATCACATCTTACAGTATCAACTAAGCTAGGTGATTCGTCTGTCACACCTAAACCAATCTGACTCAAAGAAGGCGCACGAAAAGCGGTGCCAAATGAGCCACGTATCGATAACTCATCAGTAGGTGTCCAAATAAAGGCCACTTTAGGATCGGTAGTAGTACCAAAATCACTATAATCTTCGTGACGCACTGCGACTTGAATATTAAGAGTTTCGGTCACCGGGATTGCCAGCTCAGCGAAGATAGAAGCATTATCACGGGCACCATTGGCCTGTGTTGCTTCTGTACCAAAAACGTCACCACGAAGAAACTGATCGTCTGGGTTATCACTGATGGTTTCTTCACGATATTCAGCGCCAACAGCCAACATTAATTCGCCTGCTGACATATCCATGATAGGACCAGATATTTTGCCATCAAAAGATTTGCTGGTAGATTTACCATAGCGGGTGGTTTGAGTTTCTATAAAATCAAGGGCTTCTTGGCTATTAGAAGAAGGCTCAAAGGGGTTCCATAAACCACTATCAATGGCTTCTTGAGTTCGGCGGGAATTTGGAAAACCATTTACCCCTCGTTCAATCGAGTCACTCTTTATGTAACTGTAGGCTGTTTCCCAATCCCATCCAGAGACTTCACCTTGTAGACCTAATACACTGCGATAATAATCTGAATCAACGCGTTTTTCGCGGTTACCAATTTCAACTAAACGACGACGCATGGTCAAATTTTGTTGGTAAAATTCGCTTGCAGGGTCATCAGCAAAGGGATGATTTAGATTATCAGCGGACATAAATAATTCATTAAAGCTTGGGCTAGCAGCCCCTCTAATAGTGGTTTTTGAATTTTGTCCATTTAACTCAATAAATGCTCTAAGAGTATCGTTAATTTCAAAATTACCCATGTACATAAAGCTAACACGTTCAGATGCAGGCACCGCGGTGCTCATAGGTGCATAATCATAACGACACAAAGTGCCTACTATATCTTCTGCAGGGCAAACATCATTGCCAAAGGTATCTGGTACACGAATAGAATTATTAGAGGCAAGTGCGATAGTGCCTGGATAACCTGACGAGCTTCTACCATCTGTTGCATAAGGGTCATTGGGTCTCAAAGCAGTTTGATTGGCAGAACTAGTATAAAATCTGTCTCCGTTAAGTATTTCTTCACGATCAAAATAATCCAATACAAACGTATGATTGGATTTTTCTGAACTGCTACCGAACAATAGACTAGTATTAGATTCTTTACCGCCACCATCAGCCGTATCACCAATTTTCGTAGATACTTCTAAACCATCATAATCGTCTTTCAATATGATGTTGATAACCCCGGCAATTGCGTCAGAACCATAAGTAGCTGATGCACCGTCTTTCAATATATCTACCCGTTTAATAGCCGCTAATGGGATATTATTGATATCAACAAAAGCGGTATCAATTTCGTTTGCGAAAGGGGAAACAGATATGCGGCGACCATTCACTAGGATAAGGGTAGAGTCAGCGCCTAAACCACGTAATGATACGCTTGAACCGCCGTTACCTGTTCCATCACTGCTGTTACCTTGAGTAGAAAAAGTACCTTGCCCAGCTGCTGGCATCTTAGTAAACAAACCGATTAAGTCAGTAACACCTGTTTTAGTGATGTCTTCGGCAGATAAGGATGTAATAGGTGAAGGGCCTTCTATATCGGTTCTTTTAATATGCGAACCGGTGACTTGTATACGTTCAACTTTTTTGGTTTCGTCTGACTGTGCGTGCACAGCCATGCTGCTCGAAATGGCAGTGGCTAATAATGTGAGTTTTAATATGCTGTGTTTCATTGTAATTCCTGATAGATTTTTATTTTAACGAGAAATTGAAGTGAAATACCACCACAACTTCAATTCCATTGAGCTCAAAACACCAAACTTTTTTTAGTGACACTAATTATCCTACGTTAATAAAAGCACTAAATAAATCTTAACTGATTATAAAAAATTGTGAGATTGTAACCAAATGTTGATTTTAAAAGATTGATATTTAAATAATAAATAGGCTAAATATCTTTTTGAGTATTTTTTTGTTAAAACACTCATTACTTAATCGCGGTTTAATCGACATGCGGTGGGCAATAAATAAGAAAAATAATGTATGCGCCAGTTTTTAGATAATTTTAATCTGCAGTGGATTGATTCACTGAATAATTTTTTATGTAGGTTGGTCAGTGGGTTCACTCTTTTAATGGTGTTAATAACATTTTTAATTGTAGTACTCAGATATGGTTTTAATCTTGGCTGGATAGCCATGCAAGAATCTGTGATGTATCTACACGCCATGGTTTTTTTATTGGGCGCTGCCCACACTTTGCGCGTCAATGAACATGTGAGAGTCGATATTTTTTATCGTCGCTTCAGTCCAAAAAAACAGGTTAAGGTAGACATTTTTGGTGGTTTGCTACTGCTTATGCCAGTGAATATTTTTATCTTCATGGTTAGTTTTGAATACGTTATGCGGTCTTGGCGAGTCATGGAAACGTCCCAGGAGGCTGGAGGTATGCCCGCAGTTTTTTTGTTAAAGACTTTAATTTTAATATTTCCGCTGACCATGTTACTTCAGGGAATAGCTGAAGTCGTTCGCAATGTTGCTAGGTTGTCATTACAAATACAATCATCAACAGAATCCATTAAGTAATGGAATATATCTCGCTGTTGATGTTTTTAGCCGTATGTTTGGTGCTGTTATTAGGTTATCCCGTTGCCTATTCACTGGCAGGCACCGCTCTAATTTTTGCAGGCGTAGGTGCTTTTTTTGGCGTATTTGATACATCCTACTTGCAGGCAGTTCCCAGCCGTTTGTTTGGAATAGTTTCTAACCAAACGTTAATTGCCGTGCCGCTATTTGTGTTTATGGGTGTGATGTTAGAAAAATCCCGAGTAGCGGAAGATTTGTTACTCGCTATGGAACAAGTACTCGGTAGATTAAAATCAGGGTTAGCAGTTTCTGTGGTGTTAGTGGGTATGTTATTAGCCGCCAGTACAGGCATAGTGGGTGCCACGGTAGTCACTATGGGATTACTTTCATTACCCACAATGCTTAAAAAAGGCTATTCACCGTCTTTTGCTTGCGGCGCAATATGTGCCACCGGTACGCTGGGACAAATCATTCCTCCATCGATTGCTTTGGTTTTATTAGGTGATGTGTTGTCGAGTGCGTTCCAGCAAGCACAACTGAATATGGGTATCTTTTCACCGCGGTCTGTATCAGTGGGTGATTTATTTGTAGGTGCCTTGGTTCCTGGCTTTTTGTTAGTAGCCATGTATCTTCTTTATGTTTTAGTTTCTGCAAGTAAACATATAAACCCACCTATTCAAGACAGTGAGCAAACACCTATTTCTGTTAGTCGTTTGTTGACAGCACTGATTCCACCACTGTTGTTAATTTTCATGGTGCTCGGTTCGATTTTGGCAGGCTTTGCTACTCCCACTGAAGCTGCAGGCGTGGGCGCAGCAGGCGCATTGGTGTTGGCTTTATTCAATAAACAACTAAGTCTACAAAAATTAAAAGATGTCATGATGACGACCACTAAAATCACGTCAATGGTGTTTTTGATCTTGATTGGAGCATCTATATTCTCACTGGTATTTCGTGGTTTTGGTGGGGAAGAATTAATACAAGAATTATTTGCTAGTTTGCCAGGCGGCGTATTTGCTGCGGTGTTATTGGTAATGGTGGTGATATTTTTACTCGGCTTTATTTTGGATTTTATCGAAATCACCTTTGTTGTTGTGCCTTTGGTTGCTCCTGTCTTATTGGCAATGGGTGTTGACCCAATCTGGCTTGGGATCATGATAGCTGTAAACTTACAGACTTCGTTTCTCACCCCACCATTTGGATTTGCTTTGTTTTACTTACGAGGTGTGGCGCCGCCAGAAGTTAAAACGTCACATATTTACCGAGGTGTTGCCCCCTTTATTCTTATTCAACTTGTGTTGTTAGCTTGTTTGGCAATTTGGCCAAATCTGGTAACTTGGTTGCCTTCTCTCCTTTGAGCATAACTTTCGAGAATCCATATATGAAATTACTTCAATTATTTGTTTTGTCTACATTTAGCATCTTAATGATATCTTGTGGCGGGCAGTCTTCTGATGCCCCCAATACTCAAGTTGAACAGCAAACCTATGAATGGAAGCTAGTGACATCTTGGCCAAAAAACTTTCCAGGCCTAGGTAAAGGACCAGAAACCTTTGCCAAGTATGTTGAACGTATGTCAAACGGTAGGCTT
>JBNMPD010000081.1:0-12659 GCA_051276225.1 Flavobacteriales bacterium | reverse complement strand
GCTGTATAGTTATCGTATTCTGAATGGGTATAGGAATAGGTGGTCATAACACGGAAATCTGGGGTCAACCAAGCCTGTAATTCTGCCTCAAACCCCATGACTGTGGCTTGTGCCGCATTATCAAATGCGGCGGTAGTGACCCCTCCTTCGGTGACTGTCGATAGCACTTGCAAATCAGCATAATCGTAATAATATGCCGCTAAAGACACATTAACATTATTGTCATTTAACGATTTTTTATAGCCCACTTCAAATGCCGTTAATTCTTCTGGATCAACCACGTCGACTGGTGCTGCTGTCGCGGCACCCAAGTTGAAACCACCAGAGCGATATCCGGTTGATATATAGCCATAAACAAACGTATCTTTGTCAACGTTCCAATCTGCCTGTAAACGCCACGTAACTTTGTTCCAGCTGTCATCTACCACATGCTGATTTTTAGGCACTGATAAGTAAGCAAATACATCATCTGACCCCGTTTTTTCATCGTTTGAATAACGCAAACCTGCGGTTAAAGTGAGCGCATCATTGACTTGGTATTCTAGTTGACCGTATAAGGCGGTAGCAGTCGTTTCTAGTTCATTTTGACCATAATACAAAAAGCCACCATCACCATTAGCCGTCGCTTCAAACGGCGCACCAATTAATGAAGAATAAAACTGATACAAGCCAGGCTGAAAACCGGGGAAACCTAAGAAAGTACCACTGTCGGCAGGCAAACCAAGCTCAGGGGGTAAACCACCATAATTTGCAGCAATAGCATCGCCCTGCATTAAGCCAAAACCACGCTCAACAAAGTCACTATATTGGCTCTCTTTACTATTAAAATAGTACACACCAGCAATAAAATTTAAGGCTCCGTCATAGTTGGATACTGCCTGTAATTCATGAGATGTGAACTCACCTGATTGGATCACACTAGCGGTCATATCTGAAGCAAGTGTAATAGGTGCGCCAGTTAATGGGTTGGGTAAAGAGACTCCACCCGGAATACCAACCAGTGTGGTTATCTGCCTAAACATTTCTGAAAAGTTCATGCCTCCAAAGGCTGCATTTGAGACATCACCATCAGCAATAGAGTCATAGGTAAACTCATTATCACCGTAAGTGTATTTCAATTCTAAATCGCCTAATGTTAGAGTATTGATGAAGGTTAGGCGCTTGGTCTCGACATCTTGTTGGCCTAAATAATCAACGTTGGTTTGATTAATATCATTCACTGCCGGATTGGCAATGGTGTATCCCGACACATGATTAAGCGCATTTGAACCAGGGAAAATACCGGGTAAGTTATCGGCACCAAGATTTACAAAATCCGTAGGATAAGCATCACCTAAATAGCCCGGTGAAGGGTTCTCGCTGCGATCGTAATTCATATAGCGTAATGTACTGGTGAAGTTTTCAGTCCAATCCGCTTTTAAAGTCACTGAGTAATACGTTCTATCTCTATTGTTCAAGTCGCCAACATCGGCCGCTAGGTTTTCTTGTAGCGCATCACGCTCCATTTTTGACAGTGTAGCGATAGCTGAAAATGTTTCGCCAAGAGGCCCGGTTACTTGACCTTGTGTCACTAAATAACCGTCATTGCCCACTTCCAAGTTAACGTAACCACCCAATTCTCTCTGGGGCTCTTTACTGATAACATTAATTGCGCCGCCAACCGCATTTCTACCATATAACGTACCTTGGGGCCCACGCAGCACTTCGATACGCTCTATGTCACAAAAATTACAATAATCAAAAATACCGTTTTCAGTGTTGTAAACACCATCGGTATATATGCCAACACCAGGGTCAGAGCCTAGGGCAGTATTAGGACGTCCCACCCCCCGTATAGATATTCTGCTGGAAGAAATAATTAATGAAGGAGAATATTGCACCAAATCTTGGCTACCATCGATATTCATCTGAGCCATGCTCTCTTCACTAAATGCACTGACCGCTTGACCAGTTTCCATTAGTGATGTAACACGTTTTGTGGAGGTGATTTGAATCACTTCTATGCCTGATGGCTCGGCTGCTTCGGAAGCTTCTTGGGCGAAGACCGTTGAACTTGTTCCAATACAAATCAATGCAAAGGCCAAAGGAGTAAGTTTAAACGCTATTTGTTCAAAAGCAGTATGTTTATGAGTATTCAGGATCATAGTATTTCCCCGTATTTTAAATGGTGATTAGTTTTAGTGTTAAGTCGGTTGTTCTAGATTTTTTGTGCAGCTATTGGTGAATCTTTTTGCGCAGAAAGTTGTGAAGCTAATATTTCAGAAATTTCTTCATGCCGCGTTTTGTTTAAATCGTATTTAGTGGCTATATAGACAGCAATTAGATAAATGGTGAAGGGCAATGGCCCTGCAATTAAACCTAAGTTGAAAATGGTTTGCTCAGAGACCATCGATACATCGACCTGTTTTGGAAAAGCGATCAGGTCGAGTCCGATGCCAGCAAATAAAGTCCCTAGTCCAAAAGTGGCTTTTTGAGCAAATGAGTTGGCCGCGAAAAAAAGGCCTTCCTGACGTTTACCTGTATTACTTGCATGTAAGTCAGCAATATCTGCCAACATAGAACCAATGACTATGCCCGCAGCAATAAAAAAACTGTAGCCAACAACATAAGTGGCAAATAGTATCGGCATAATTAACGGTGAGCCGTTTTCGGGCATAACGCCTAGCAAACGTAAATATATAGGGCTAAAACTAAAAACTGTTGCCACCAATAAGCAGGCAACCAAGCTGGGCATTTTATCAATACGTTTAGACAATACTGGAGCAATAATAGATGCCGGTATTAAGCCCACTATTATGGTCAGCGTTAATAAAGATATTTCAGCCGTGGATAGTTCAAAAAAGTAACTGCCGATATACAACATGAAGGTTGCCCCTGCCCCACCTGCAATCATTGTCATGATCTGTACCGTAAAGATAATCCGAAAGGGCCTTAATTTTATGGCTTCGGCAAAAGCCTTAAAGCTACGACTAATATCCACTTTCTTTTGATTTTCAGGGGCTTTAGGTAAGTATGGAATGGTGTGTTTAGTACCCAAAATACACAGCGTCATAGCCACAAAAGCGATGATACCCGCTAGCGCACCTAAACTACTGTAACCTTCATCATTTAACATGCCATTGGGATAGGCTTCAGATGTTTTAAAAAATGAATTAAGGGCTACAACCGATAGAGTAATCCCGCCCACATAACCTAAAAAAGTGCGATAGCTAACTATTTTAGTGCGCTCTTGATAGTCTTGGCTTAGCTCTGCACCTAAAGCATTGTGAGGCACATTAAACATCGTTAACAAAATTCGCACAACAATAGACCAGCCCAACAACCACAAAAACAATCCATCAGGATCAAGACCGATCGGCGGTGAAAAAAGCATGTACAGAGATATTGGGAAAGGAATAACCGCAGCTATCATAAAGGGATGACGACGCCCCCACTTCGAATGCCAGTTATCAGAAATATCGCCCATTAAAGGGTCGGTAATTGCATCGAATAATAATGCTATTAGTGCCGCAACCCCAGCCATAATAGCGGGCATTCCTAATACCTGACTGAAATAGAAAACAACAAATGATTGAAATGCAGTGTCTTTGACGCCTTGCGACATCTGACCCATTCCATAAGCTGTTTTTGTAAAAAAAGTTAACTTCAACATGGTTTTTTACTCATTAATTTTTATAGCTGCGTCGTTTAGTATTCTGTTTCGATACAACAATCTAAATTCGAACTTACAGTATGTTAAAATTACTTACAAGAATTATTTAACAAAATTTACATTTTTTTATCATTTATGTTCTGAGATTTTTTTTGGGTGAAAATCTTAATTGCACCATATTTGAACATTTGGTATATTTTGTTTCCTTGTGGTTTTTAGTGTGAGATATGAAACTAAATATTCAGCAATTCTTAGGAATTGATTATTCAACATCAATATCCAAGCAACAGCGTTGGCAGCCTTCTGGTGTCAACGCTACATTTTCAACAAACACTGGCAATATTGGCCCTGTAGCACCACAACTGCCCTCCTTAAACCCAATAACCAGCGATCCTGTGACGTCATTAAAGCAAAGCGAAGATTGTTTAAATCTGAATATCTTCACTGCTGCTCTAGATAAAAAATGGCCTGTTATGGTCTGGATACATGGGGGTGGCTTTCAAAGTGGTAGTGCATCGTTGCCAGAATACGACGGCAAAAAACTAGCCAATATTGGTCATGTAGTGGTGGTATCAATTAATTATCGATTGGCATGTTTAGGATTTTTAAGGCTTTGTGACATTAGCCATGGTGTAATCCCGTCAACCGGTAATGAAGGGATGGGTGACCAAATAACCGCGTTAAAATGGATACAAGACAATATCCATCATTTTGGTGGTGACAAAAATAACGTCACCTTATTTGGAGAATCAGCGGGTGCCATGAGCATCGCTTGTTTGTTAGCCTCTGAAGCGGCAAATGGATTGTTTCACAAAGCTATTCTTCAAAGTGGTGCAGGCCATACTTATTCTTCCATAGAAAAAGCTAACAAGGTTGCAGCTGAATTCGTCAATAGTGCTAATCAGCTTGGTTTTACGTTGGAACAGTTTCCCAGTTTAAGCAGTGAAGAATTACTGTCTATACAAGCACACTTTTTATCACGGCCAGAAGTCTACCAACAATTTGGGATATTACCTTTCACTCCCGTGCTTGAAAATCAACTATTGCCTCTTCCACCTCATCAGGCAATTGCTCAAGGCAGTGCCAAACACATAATATTACTGGCAGGTACCAATACTGATGAATGGACCTTTTTCGCCACTTTATTACAGCAAAACATATCGACAAAAGAAGCATTACATGGCGCTCTTTCTCTATTAATTGAGGCTGAAGATATAGACAAATGTTTGATACAAACAGACGAACAACTTATCAGTCGGAGCCGCCCTACCAGTTACCAAAATCAACTAAGCGAAATGTATTGTGAATTTTGGTTTACACAACCCTGTCATCGACTCTTGAGTAACCAAATAAAAGCGGGGGGACGTGCCTATCGATATAAATTGGGGAGGCGCTCACCATTTGAAAACTTTGGCTGTACCCATGTGGCTGATATCGGATATGTATTTGGCACAACAGATCGACGTTTCCATAGCCAGACGCCAAGAGTGGTGCAATTGGTTAATGAAATACAAAGCAGTTGGACTGCCTTTGCTCGTAATGGCAGCCCAGCAACATTAGAGAATCCATGGCCAAGTTATGATGAAGATTTTTGTTTCATGTTGTTTGATCATGAACATAGTCACTTAACTGGACACAAATCCATTGATTTTTGGTCGCGTATCAGCGACCAAAAACTGGCCTCTTTTTAATCCATTATGGCTAATAACACCTCCCCGATGCCTTATGACATTTGTATGATTGGCAGCAGCATCTTTGAATTCTGGGGCTCACCACAATGGGGGCAACTTTTAATATCTAACCAGGCTATTCGCAGCACCACCACTGAGTTTTGGTTAGATCACGATTTGAGCCTCTTGCCCACAGTTAATCACATCTTGGTCTACTGCGGCAGTAACAACCTTATTTTTGGCAATAACAGTCAACAAATAATTGTGGATCTGCATACTTTAATCACCCGATTATCTGTGCAGTTTCCAAAATCTCAAATAGGTTATTTTTCAATCCTGCAATGTCCACAGAAACAAGCCGCTAGACAATTACTCCTTATCGAACAGATTAATACCCATATGCGTCATCAAGCAGGCAAGCAATACCACTATTTTGAATTTAATGAGGCCCTTCGTAACCAGGCAAAGTGGTTTGCTGACGACGGACTGCACTTAACCCCAGAGGCATATGAAATGCTGAACAAATTTTACCAGCCTGTTATGGAAAGATGGATAGGAAATTAGCTGTAGAACCAGACTTATTTTTATAAAAAATTGTACTGATTAGTTTAATTCAAGTTTCTAAAGGATCGTTATGTTAAGTATAAATAATCTAATAAAACCGCTTATATCTTCACTATTGTTTTGTATCACATTGTCTTTGACCAGCTTAGCCGCGGCAACAAACATCAAAGATGTTGTTCACGAGGAAGTGACTATCTGGAGTCAGGGGGTCCGCCTTGCAGCTGATGTTTATAAGCCTAAAGGGCTAACCCCAACACAAAAATTACCCGGTATATTATTGGTTCCTGGATGGGGTGGCAGCAAAGAGAATTTAAAAAAAAATTACGGCCCTCATTTTGCTGAACTTGGTTTTATTGTGCTCGCTTTTGATTATAAAAGCTGGGGCCAGAGTGATGGCCCCATTGTACCCACTGAAGCATTAACGCATTCAAAGGAGGCAGCAAAACTTGATATCAATGTAACCCATATTCGCAAAGTCGTTGAGCCATTTTCTATGCTCGCCGATGTGCGTGCTGCTTTACATTATCTAGGTGGAGAGCCTCAAGTCATTCCCAACAATCTGGGTATATGGGGTACTAGCCTCGGTGGTGGGTTAGCCATGGTGATGGCCGCTAGTGATGACCGTATTAAGGTATTAGTCGATCAGATGGGGCCGGTAAATTATGTGCATAATCTTCGGGAAATGCCTATAGCTATGGCTAGAAAAATCGAAACATTAACCGCACGAGGCATACTGCCACCCTACCCTGACGCGACCATGGCTAAAAACCCTGCCCTAAAGGGTTATCCTAACTGGGCAGCGATGAAACGCTTTAACCCCATGAACTATGTCGACCAGTTAAACGTTCCCACGTTAATTATTGATGCGGAAAATGAAACATTATTTGACCGCACTCAAAATGGCGTATTGCTGCACAACAGCATTAAAGACCGACTGGACGCTAAGTATATTGCCTATCCTGGCGGACATTACGATCTGTACAAAGGAAACAATCAAAAAGCGGCTTTTAAAGAAGCCTCAGATTGGCTGATCAGGTATTTAAAACCTTAGAGGTTAAACGAACTTATGGCCGCAACCGCGGCCAAGATTTTCATACAAAGAATAGTGTCTGATTCTGAGGTTACTAAAACAATAAACAAGGTCTAAATCAACTTACTGACACAATGGTGACAATGGATTCAAACCTGATGTGAAAACATAACGTTTAGAATGCCTTAAAAATTTACATTGACATATTTTGGTGATCAGATGAGCAAACTGTCGTTAATTTCACAAATACAAAACTGAACATTGATATAAATAATGAAGCTACTACCTCAACCATAATGCTTCGTAAAGGTAATAACATGAACTTACAAAACCAAGATATAAATATTGAGTTGGCACCTGCAGAGGTTATTTTTTCTGAAATGAATAAACTTGCACTGGAGTCAGGAGGTGACTTTGAAATCATCCAGAGACATGTAAATGGCGAAAATTTTAATGTATTTAAAAATTTGTCAGAAAACTTACCCTCAATGTATCAATCCGTGGTCCAGACCCATGCCGATAAAGAGTTTTTAGTCTATTTAAATCAACGGTATAGTTTTAACGATATTTACCAGCAAGCGTCTGCATTTGCGCAATCATTACAACAAGATTACAACATTAAGGTTGGTGACAGTGTCGTGATAGCCATGCGCAACTATCCAGAATGGATCATGGCGTTTATGGCAATAACCAGCATTGGCGGAATTGTTGTGCCACTTAACGCATGGTGGCAGCGAGAAGAGTTTACCTATGCCATTGAGCATTGTGAAGCAAGTTTAGTGATTGCAGATGATCGCCGTTTTGTCATGTTAAAAGACTGGCTGTCTCAACAATCTATCCCAGCGATTGTTGCCAGAGGTAACGATACCACTGCAAATGCGACAAATTTTGAACAGCTAGTGAGCAAAAATCAAAATATGGCAATGCCTGACGTGTATTTAAACAGAAATTCAACCGCTTGCATTTTTTATACTTCAGGCTCAACAGGGCGTCCAAAAGGGGCCGTTTCTAATCATGAAAACCTATTAACATCTTTACATACTTGGGCAATGTTAGGCACAGGTGCTGCAATTGCGAACAACACCTTGGGTGAAGAGCCACCAAATGCACCTTGTGCATTAATGACGGTGCCCTTATTTCACGTAACGGCATGTCACGTATTGTTTTTACTCTCATTATATACGGGTCGTAAAACGGTGATGATGCATAAATGGGATGCATTAGAAGCACTTAAATTAATCGAACAAGAAAAGGTGACTTATTTTAACGGTGTGCCCACCATGTCATTAGAACTCATGAGTCACCCACAGTTAGATAAATTTGATACATCGACGTTAACAGATATCAGTGCAGGAGGTGCAGCTCGTCCTGCAGATCATGTTCGTAAATTATATGACCAATTTGAGCAAGGATTTCCCAGTACAGGTTACGGTTTAACTGAAACAAACGCACTAGGCTCTGTCAATGGAGGTGGCGATTATGTGTATAAACCAAATAGTGTTGGTATCGCAACCAGTCCTATTGTAGACATTAAGATCCTAAATGAAACAGGCACCGAAGCTCAGCAAGGAAAAAATGGTGAAATCTGCATAAAATCAATTTCAAATGTGATTGAGTACTGGCGAAACCCACAGGCAACCAAAGAGTCATTTATTAAAGGTTATTTTCGAACCGGTGACCTAGGCTATAAAGATAAAGATGGCTTTGTTTATATTGTAGACCGAGTAAAAGACATCATAATTCGAGGAGGTGAAAACATATCTTGTGTAGAAGTAGAAGCTGAAATTTATAAACACCCCAGCATAAAAGAAAACTCGGTGTTTGCTTTGCCTGATAAACGTCTAGGTGAAATTGTAGGTGCCGTAGTGCAATTAAAACCTGACACTTACATAGATATTGAACAACTACGCAGCTTTTTAGCCAAGCGCTTAGCTGGTTTCAAAGTGCCCGCTTTTGTTTGGGTATCCGAACAACCTTTATCTCGGCTCGGCTCGGGCAAGATCAATAAAAATCAGCTGAAAAAGACTTACGCTGAAAAACTACTGGCTAGAGATCAATAAAAACAAGAATAAAAATAAAAACATCAAAACTGTCGCGGGTATGGCTCAGACGACCCCAGTGTTTGAGTATATTGTTGTTGCAGACTAAGAGATTGAAACATTGTTGACTAAGCACATTGTCGATTATCAAACCAGGTGACCAGAGGTTATTAGCAAAGGCTACTGTCCGTTTAATTACCGAGCTATCTTACATGGTGACAGTATCAATTGGGTATGCTCTAAATTAATCTATCACAAGACTCAGACAGCATAGATTGCATGGCATAAATACTAAACAATCTATGTTGCAGATTAGTTTCTATTTAGCACTCAAATCAATCCCCAATGAAGCTGCTGCTTTGGCGACATACTTGTTGGTTTGCATCCAGCCAGCTTTAAGTTCTTCTGCGTGAGTTTGATCTTCAAGCGCATCCCAACTGGCTAACAAGTTTTCGGGGGTTTGTTGCTCAGGTGCTAGATAAATACCGTCAGTTTCTTTTATAACTGCCCTTGCGTATCCCCCTGCACCGCATCCTAAAATAGTACGATTAGGTGCACTTTTTGCCACTAAAGCTAATAAACCGGTAGTAACGGATTCTACTGTCATCAGTTCTAACACACGCTTGTCTTCAATCAACTCTTCTGTCATGGCTGTTCGCGCTGTGGGTGATAAACAGTTGATCTGAATATTGTTCTTTTGACCTTCGATACACAGCGTGTTCATTAAACCCACGACTGCCATTTTAGCCGCCCCGTAGTTTGCTTGACCAAAATTACCGTATAATCCTGAAGATGAAGTGGTCATCACAATACGACCATAGTTTTGTTGCTTCATGATGCTCCATACTGCTTTAGAGCAATTAGCAGACCCCATAAGATGCACATCAACTACCAGTTTGAAATCTTCGATAGGCATATTAGCGAAAGATTTATCTCTCAATATGCCCGCATTATTAACTAAAATATCAATACGGCCCCATTTTTCCATCGCCTGCTCAACCATGATTTGCACTTGTTGCATATTTGCCACGTTGGCACCATTAGCTATCGCTTCACCGCCAGCCTTTTCAATTTCTGCTACTACGGCTAACGAACCTTCAGACTTTGAACCATCTGCTGCAGCCAAATCGTTGACTACCACTTTTGCTCCCCTTGCTGCTAATGCCAAGGCGTGTGCTCGCCCTAAACCTGCACCTGCGCCTGTCACTATTGCTACCTGATTGTCGTATCTAATTGTCATAAAGTCCTCGAATGATAAGTTGTGTTTGTCAAATTTACGAATTGATGATGGTCATAGTTAACCACTGAGCGGTTAATGCAGGTTTATCTATCGAATCGATCTCGATGCTAATATCCCAAGTGAATAAGAACTGTCCCTGTCTTTTTTCAAGCACATTGGCCAACACCATATGTCCTCGGATCTTACTGTTCACATTTACAGGCTGTAAAAACCGAATTTTGTCAAAACCATAATTTAATCCCATCTGAGTTTTTTCTAGATTAATACCTGCATCTTGGGCAACGGCCGATAATAAGGATAAAGATAAAAAGCCATGGGCAATTGTGCCACCGAAAGGGGTTTCTTTTGCCTTTATAGGATCTGTATGAATATGCTGATGATCGTGAGTGGCATCGGCAAAGGTATTAATTTGATCTTGGGTGATAGTAAACCATCGCGACACACCAGTTTTTTTGCCAATATAATGAGTTAAGTTTTCTGCTTTCATGGTTATAGCCATAAAAAAATTCCTATCTTTGTATGCTTGTCAAAATACTTTAAAGCAATTTTTGACATTGGGGTTTACACCCTCGTTTGTGGATTTTACCTTTGCCTAAACAGGGGATGGATTTTGTTCAACCAACCAAATTTCATCTGGCACCTTAAAGTGGGCGAACAAATCTGTAACAAGCGATCTAATTAGCCAAGGAAGATTTAAAACACCTTGATTTGAACCTACAGTATGTTTGCATAACTATCAAGTATTTATTGACTCGGAGCTAATTTTTGTTGCCTAGTTTTTGAAGTATGATCAGAAATAACTTTTCGGTGAAAGTTTGCCTAATCACAAAGGAATGTCTTATTGTAACCTAGTCGTTGTGAATTCTAAGCAGGTAACATACAATTAAATTGAACTTTTAGTATAATTATTGACTGGGTCTAAATCATAGATATGCCTCCTTTACAAAACAAGAAAATAAGCTCGCCTTTTAGTAAGACGAATCAACATGACAGAAAGTACAAAACCATTTTGTCTGCGGCTTCAGAGCTATTTAACGTTTATGGAACCCGTGGCACAACGTTAATTCAGATTGCCGACAAACTTCATTTGACTAAAACCAGCCTTTATTATTATGCAAAAAATAAGGAAGAATTAGTTCACCAATGTTATTTGAATACATGCATAGAAATTCAATCAATGATTGTGGAAGCAAAAGAGTCTGAAGGTTTAGCTGTAAAGAAAATAGAGAGATTATTGCAATTAAACTTTTCATGCTGGAATGGCATCATTAATGGCAGCAGGGGTCACCTTGCTGTATTAACCGAGATTGCTTCCTTGTCAGCAAAACATCAACAAGAAATATCCGAATTCTACCGAACATTTGTTATCCAAGTTATGGAATTAATCGAACAAGGCCAAGACGACGGAAGCATTCAGAAGGTATCCCCCGTTAAAGCGGCAAGTGCATTGTGGGGAGCTATTTTTTGGTTGCCCGTTTGGCTGTATTCCGTTGAAGAACAAAATCGCGAAAGTGCCTATGAGCAATGGCTGTCAATTATCAAATATGGTTTAAAAAACGCTGAAAGTGATTTTAGTTTTGATGATGCGACCTTTCCTAAAGAACAATTGGCACCAGCAGGGTTTGATAGAGGTGAACAAAATCGCATTAAGCAAGAAGCCTTTTATCGAGTTGGTTCCATGTTTTTTAATCTAAAAGGGTTTAAGGGCACATCTTTAGATCAATTGGCTCAGTCACTAGGTGTCACAAAAGGGGCCTTTTACTATCACATCAAAAATAAAGATGATCTGCTAGTTAAGTGTTTTGAGCGCACCATCAATATTGAAGCATCAGTATTAGAAGACGCATTTGCAATAGATAATAATGGTTTAGAAAAATTGGCCTACACCGCTCAAAAACTTTTCAGTATACAGGTAGGTGAACAAGGCCCTTTAATTCGATATGCCAGAATGTGGTCTTTGGACATAGATAAAAGACAAGAAATGGAAATCACTACCAGCAAAATAAGAAATAAATTTGGCAACATCATCCAAATGGGTATAGATGACAAAAGCATCAAACAAGTTGATTTATTTGTTGCAGAAAACGTTATCGCAGGTGCTATTGAGTCAGTTCCGGATCTCGGCGATTCTATTAATGAAGACGACGTTGTAGGAGACTCAGCAGACTTCTTTCATATCTTTTTTAATGGCATTGCAAACTAGTCACATTCAACTTGCTTTTAAGGTTTGTAATTAACATTCAATCAATATCGGGATGATGGCGAAAAAATACCGACATAATCTACTGCTGTCACTATCACGTTTTCATTCTTGCGTTTTTGCTTTCAAACTTGAGTCATAATTTAGTAGAAAAAATTCACTTCACTGAAGTAAAACGTAATATCAGGTAATGTTATTTAATTATTCAATAAATTAGCTTGTGAGTGCAATCTTCTTAAAAGTGACATTACTTTCATAGTGTAA